>NZ_JAGPUP010000494.1:0-29813 GCF_018069605.1 Microvirga sp. HBU67558
TGATCCCGACCCGTAAGGCGCTCTGCTCTTCCAATCGGGATGGCCGGGACAAGCCCGGCCATGACCCAGAGGGTGATGGAAAGACTCTGAGATGGCCGGGACAAGCCCGGCCATGACGGGGTGAGTGTCAGGATAGACGGAGGGCGGCGAGGAAGAGCGCCGCGCTTCACATGATCGCGACGGCCCTGAGGGCCCCTTGCAATGACGGGCCCCTTGGCAAATCCCGCAGGATGATGGCGTCCGAGGACGATCCTCACGCCTTCCGCTGCCAGCGTCCGCGCTCGTCCTGCTGCCAGTAGGTCGCGTCGTGGCCGCCCTCCTTCACGGCGCGCCACTGGTCGCGGGCGAAGGCCAGGGCCTGGATGTCGTTGCCGTCGAAGAGGATCGCGAGCCGTTCGTAGGAGGAGGCGTTCTCCGGCAGATCGGCGCCCTCCACGAGGAACCGGATCGAGGCGCCGTTGGGATTGTCCCCGGACAGGGTAATGAGAATGGGCTGGTCCGCCGCATGGGCCTCGCGGTCCGTCCCATGCGGCAGGAAGCTCTCGTCGGCAAAGGTCCACAGGTGATCGTCGAGCGCGGTCATGCGCTCCTCCGTCGTCACCTGCACGACCCCGCGCCAGCCCCGCTCCAGGATCTTCTGCAGGAGCGTGGGCAGCACGGCCTCGAGGGGCTGATGCTGAAGGTGGTAGAAAAGGACCTCGGTCATCGATGATCACGATCCCTTGCCGGTGCGCAGGGTTGCCAAGCGTGCGAGGTCCTTGTCGGCCGCATTCTCAGGCCTCGTAATGGTCGCGCACGAGGCGGTCGAGCAGGCGCACGCCCCAGCCGGAGCTCCAGCCCTTGTTGATCTCGGTGGCCGGCGAGCCCATGGCCGTGCCGGCGATGTCGAGATGGGCCCAGGGCACGTCGTTGACGAAGCGCTGGAGCAGAGCCGCCGCCGTGCTCGAACCGCCGAAGCGGCCCGCCGAGTTCTTCATGTCGGCGAACTTGGAATCGATCATCTTGTCGAATTCCGGCCCGAGCGGCATGCGCCACACGCGCTCGCCGGTCGCCTTGCCGGCGGCCGTCAGGCGCTCGGCCAGCTCGTCGTCGTTGGAGAAGAGACCGGCATATTCCTGGGCCAGGGCCACGAGGATCGCGCCCGTCAGTGTCGCGAGATCGATCATGAATTTCGGCTTGAAGCGGTCCTGCACGTACCAGAGCACGTCGGCCAGCACGAGACGCCCCTCGGCGTCCGTGTTGATGATCTCGATGGTCTGGCCGGACATGGTGGTGACGATGTCGCCGGGCCTTTGCGCATTCCCGTCGGGCATGTTCTCCACGAGGCCGATAGCCCCGACCACGTTCGCCTTGGCCTTGCGGCTGGCGAGCGCATGCATGAGGCCGACCACGCAGGCCGCCCCGGCCATGTCGCCCTTCATGTCCTCCATGCCGGCGCCGGGCTTGATCGAGATGCCGCCCGAGTCGAACACCACGCCCTTGCCGATGAACGCGATGGGGCTGTCGCCGGTCTTGCCGCCGTTCCATCGCATGATGGCGACCCGGCCGCCGCGCACCGAGCCCTGCGCGACGCCGAGGAGCGCCTGCATGCCGAGCTTCCGCATGGCCTTGTCGTCGAGGATCTCCACCTCCACGCCGAGCTTGGTGAGAGCCTGAGCCCGGGCGGCGAATTCCTCGGGGCCAAGCACGTTCGGCGGCTCGTTGACGAGGTCGCGGGCGATGACCACGCCCTGCTGGAGACCCTCACGGGCCTTGTAGATCTTCTTGACGGCGGCGGGGTCGGCCACGCTCAGGACGAGGCGGCCGGCATCGGCCCCGTTGTCGTCCTTCTTGGTCTTGTAGCGATCGAAGCTGTATCGGCGCAGCTGCGCGCCGAGCGCGACATCGGCGACCGCGTCCGGCGTGATCTCGGTCTCGGGCAGATCCAGCACCACCGTCGCGACCTTGCCGTTCGCCTTTCCGGCAACCAGGCCGCCCAGCTGAACGAAGTCGAGGTTGGCCCGGTCCTTCTCGCCGCCGAGGCCGATCACGATCAGCCTGTCGACGGACAGGCCCGTGGGGACGACGATGGACATCGCGGATTTCGCCTTGCCCTTGAACTTTTCGGCAGCCGCAGCCTTCGCGATGAGATCGACGGCCTCCGAGCCTATCTGCC
Organism: Microvirga sp. HBU67558; assembly: GCF_018069605.1. NCBI lineage: Bacteria > Pseudomonadati > Pseudomonadota > Alphaproteobacteria > Hyphomicrobiales > Methylobacteriaceae > Microvirga > Microvirga sp. HBU67558. Next base: position 2,156 of record NZ_JAGPUP010000494.1, read on the forward strand.
GCGCAACCGCGTCGGAGGGCTTGAGATCCTCCCCGACGAAGACGATGAGGTCGCCGGTTTCGACCTTGCCGTGGGGCTGGAAGTCGATCTTGAAGCTGTCGGCCATGAAATCCTCTTTGTTGTGATGCACATCGCCGGTCTTCAGGCCGGCTGCGACGCTGACGCCTGGGGACATATATCATATGGCGGGTTAAGGCACGGGGAAGCGGTCGTGAAAACGGCGCAATCCCGATCTGTTGAAAACAGCCGTCTTGCCTGAGATCATGTGACAGGATACCCAGGGCTCCACCGCCCGGGGGGCGAAGGGCTTCATGACACTTCTCGAACGCTACATCCTCAAGAACACATTCAATGCCTTCGCCGCGTGTCTCGTCGCCCTGACGGGCGTGATCTGGATCACGCAGGCCCTGCGCGAACTCGACCTGCTGACCGGCAAGGGCCAGACCTTCTTCATCTTCCTGACCGTAACCGGCCTGTCCCTGCCGGCGCTGATCAACGTCATCGCCCCGGTCGCCCTGTTCCTGGCGACGCTCTACACCTTGAACAAGCTCAACGGCGATTCCGAGCTGATCGTCATGAGCGCCGGCGGGATGCCGCCGCAGCGCCTTCTGCGCCCCTTCCTGGCCCTGGCTGCCTTCGTGTGCGTCGTGGTGGCGATCATCTCGCTCTATCTGATGCCCGCCAGTTTCCAGGAAATGCGCCAGCTGTTCACCAAGATCAGGGCCGATTTCGTCGGCACCATGGCCAAGGAGGGACAGTTCATCACCCTCGATAGCGGCATCACGTTCCATTACCGGGAACGCTCGGGGGATGCCCTCCTGGGAATCTTCATGGAAGATCTCCGGGAGAAGGACAAAGCCATCGTGTATCTGGCCGAGCGCGGCCAGACCGTCGAGCAGGGCGGAAATGCCTATCTGTTGCTTCAGAAGGGCAGCGTTCAGCGCAAGGAGCCGAACAGCCGCGATTCATCGATCGTGGCCTTCGAACGCTATGCGGTCGACCTGTCCGCCTTCAACAAGGAGGGCGGCGAGGTCATCTACAAGCCGCGCGAGCGGAGCACGACCCAGCTCCTGTTCCCCGACAAGAACGAACTGATCTACCAGGAGCAGCGGGGGCGCTTCCGGGCCGAGCTGCACGAGCGGCTGTCGTCCTGGCTCTACCCGCTCGCCATGATGATCATCGCCTTCGCGGCCCTCGGGGAGGCCCGAACCACCCGCCAGGGGCGGGGCATTGCCATGGCCGGGGCTGTCGTCGCCATTGTTTTCTTGCGGATCCTGGGCTTTGCCGCATCGAGCGCGGTGGCGCGAACCCCGTTTGCCGTGGTGGCCATGTATGGCATCCCGCTCGCCGGCATCGTGGTGAGCCTGCTGCTCATCTTCAAGGGCCCGGCCATGCGGTCCGCACAGGCGAGGCTGCATGCCGCAATCCGCAACCTGCTGCCGTCACGCTCCCCCGCACCTCAGAAGGCCTGACCATGCTGATCGGCCGCACCCTCGGGTTCTATTTCTCGCGACAGTTCATTAAGACTATTTTCTTAGTGTTCGCGACTGTCTTCGGTCTCGTCTACACCCTCGACTTCGTGGAGCTGATGCGCCGGGCGGGCGACGCCCCGGCCGCCACGACCGGGGTGATCGCCCAATTGGCCCTGTTCCGCACGCCGGCCATCGCCGAGCAGGTCATGCCTTTCGCGGTGCTGTTCGGCAGCATGGCGGCCCTCCTCCAGCTCAGCCGCAAGCTCGAGTTGGTCGTGGCCCGGGCCGCCGGTATCTCGGCCTGGCAGTTCCTGCAGCCCGGCCTCCTGATCGCCCTGCTGATCGGCATCGTGTCCGTGACCGTCTACAACCCGGTCTCGGCGATCCTCAAGCAGCGCGGCACTGCCTTGGAAACGCAGATCTTCTCCCGGGCCGTTCAAACCCGCGAGAAGCCGATTTGGATCCGCCAGAGGAGCCAGGACGGACAGGCCATCCTCCGGGGTGACGGCTCCAACGCGGATACGGCGACCCTCTTCGGCGTCACGGTCTATGCCTTCGATCCCGCGGGTGTCTTCACCCACCGGGTCGAAGCCAAGGAGGCGACCCTGCACGAGGGCTTCTGGGAGCTCAAGGATGCCCGCATCCTGTCGGCCACCGAGGAGCCCCAGGCGCACGACCGCTACCTGATCGCCTCGAACCTGCAGCCCTCGCAGGTTCGACAGAGCTTCACCGATCCGGACGCGGTTCCGTTCTGGGACCTCAAGGAGACGATCAACCGCATGGAACAGGCGGACATCAACGTCACGCCCTACCGGCTCCATTACGACTTGCTTCTGGCCCGCCCGCTGCTGTTCATTGCGATGGTTTTCGTCGCCGCATCCGTATCGTTAAGATTCTTTCGATTCGGCGGTGTAGCGATGATGGTTCTGGGTGGCGTCGCTGCGGGCTTCGTGCTTTATGTCGCGACGGAGCTAATGGCGGAGCTTGGCGCCTCGGGAATCATCAGCTCCCTTGTTGCAGCCTGGTTCCCGGCTGTAGTAGGCAGTCTGTTAGGGACCTTGGCGTTATTGCACCAAGAGGACGGCTAACCGGCCTCGACAAGAAGGTTTGCGAAGGAGTGGGGATGCGGCGGCTTAGGACAACGATCGCAACGTCTGCGATCGCAGCGGCTCTGCTGGCTGCTGTGTCTGTGCCTGCGCTTGCCCAGGCGACCCTGAACGAGGCCATCGCCGGGCGCGCCCAGTCCGGATCCGGCCAGGACCGGCTTCTCGTCGACGCCAAGGAAATCGTCTACGACAACGACAAGAACACGATCGCCGCCTCCGGCGACGTCCAGATGAACTATCAGGGCCGGACCCTCCAGGCCGACCGGGTCACCTACGACCGGAACACCGGCCGTGTCTTTGCGGAAGGCAATGCCCGGCTCACGGACGCCAGCGGTACGGTCGCGACGGGCGACCGCTTCGAGCTGACGGACGATTTCAAGAACGGCTTCATCGATTCCCTGAGGGTGGTTCAGACGACCGTCGAGCAGGGTCGCCCCCTCACGACCCGCTTCTCGGCCCCGCGTGCCGAGCGCGCCGAGGGCGAGACCACGACGTTCGAGCGCGGCACCTATACGGCCTGCGAGCCCTGCAAGGACAACCCGGAGCGCCCCCCGCTCTGGCAGGTCAAGGCCGCGAAGATCATCCACAACAACAGCGAGCGGACGATCTATTACGAGGACGCGACCCTCGAGCTCCTCGGCATCCCGGTCGCCTACCTGCCCTATTTCTGGACCCCCGACCCGACGGTGAAGCGCAAGACCGGCTTCCTGTCGCCGCGCTACGTCTATTCGACCGCGCTCGGCTATGGCGGCTCCGTCCCGTTCTTCTGGGCCATCGCGCCGAATTACGACCTGACGATCAGCCCGACCTTCCTGAGCCGCCAGGGCGTGCTGGGCCAGGCCGAGTGGCGCCACCGGCTCGAGAACGGCACCTACAACATCCGGGCTGCCGGCATCTTCCAGCAGGAGCCGGACGCGTTCCTCCCGCCTCCCTACGGGGCCGGCAACCGCGACTTTCGCGGCTCCCTCGAGACGAACGGCCTGTTCTACATCAACCAGAACTGGCGCTGGGGCTGGGACATCGCGCTGCTCTCGGACAAGTGGTTCCTGACGAACTACAAGATCCGCAGCGAGAGCCTCAGCTCGTACTACATCAAGGAATCGATCTCGACCCTGTACCTCCAGGGACAGGGGGACCGGTCCTTCTTCGACGTGCGCGGCTACTACTTCCAGACCCTGTCGAGCAGCGAGTGGCAGAAGCAGCAGCCCATCGTGGCTCCGGTCCTGGACTACAACAAGCGCTTCACCCCGTCGTCCATCGGCGGAGAGGCCGCCATCGACGTGAACGTGACGCACATCTCCCGCGAGGCCGCCCAGTTCGACCCGCTGTCGATCGCCAATACGACCTATTTCGGCGTGGCCCAGACGTGCATCGTCTTCGATCCGGCCTCCTGCCTCGTGCGCGGCATCAGCGGCACGACCTCGCGCGCATCGGTCATGGCGTCGTGGCGCCGTGAATTCGTCGACCCGATCGGCCAGGTCTGGACGCCGTTCGCCTATGTCAGGGCCGACAACATCTGGATCGACCCCGATTTCAAGGGTTACCAGAACGCTCAGCTCGGCAATTTCCTCGACTCGGACGACGATTTCGTCTTCCGGGGCATGCCGGCGGTCGGCGTCGAGTACCGCTACCCGTTCGTCGCGAGCCTCGGAACCTCCGGCAAGCAGATCCTCGAGCCGATCGCCCAGGTGATCGCCCGGCCGAACGAGACCCGGATCGGCAGCCTCCCGAACGAGGATGCTCAGAGCCTCGTCTTCGATGACACCTCCCTGTTCGACTGGGACAAGTTCTCCGGCTACGACCGGGTCGAGGGTGGCGTCCGGGCCAATGTCGGCATCCAGTACACCGTGACCGGCGCCGACGATTTCTACGCCAACGTGCTGTTCGGCCAGTCCTACCAGATCGCAGGGCGCAACTCGTTCCGGCAGCCCGACCTCGCCAATGTCGGGTTGGATTCCGGCCTCGACTCGCGCGCCTCCGATTACGTGGGCCGCTTCCAGATCTCCCCGAACGCGAATTTCGCGCTCGTGACCCGCGCGCGCTTCGACCAGGAAGATTTCGACGTGAACCGGATCGAGGCCGGTTTCCGGGCGAACTTCAATCCATACCTGCCGCTCTCGACCTCGCTGACCTATGCCAATTATGCGGCGCAGCCCGCCATCGGCTTCCCGCTGCGCCGCGAGGGTCTGCTCGGCTCGGCCCGGTGGGACATCTCGCCGAACTGGTACGTGACGGGCTCGGTTCTCCTGGATCTGGACCGCTATCTGCTGGCGCGTGAAACCTACCTCGCCCAGCTCACGACCAATCCGAACGCCGTCTACGAGAGCGACAATACGGCCTATGTCAGCGGCATGTCTCTCGGCCTCGGCTACATGGACGAATGCACGACCTTCTCGGTCAGCTACAGCGTGACCCCGCGTGAGGTGGTGCGCAACTCGGGCGAGAAGAACCAGAACCACACGATCGCGTTCAGCCTCGAGTTCCGGTCTCTCGGCGAGGTGGGCTATACTCAGAATCTGAGCGGCACGAGCGATGAATGATGGGGCGGCGGCCCGGTGTCAGGTGTGAACCAGCGCCCTCTTATGTTGACCCAAGGTGATCCGGCCGGAATCGGGCCGGAGCTCAGCCTGAGGGCTTGGCTCGAGAGGGATCGGGCCGCTCTGCCGCCCTTCGCCGTTCTCGGCGATCCCGATCATCTCGCCCGGGTCGCGGCCATGTTCGGATGGAGCGTTCCCATCGCGCCCGTGGCGCTGGAACAGATCCGATCCGCATTTTCCGACGCACTGCCCGTCGTGCCGCTGAGCGTCGCGGTGTCGGCAGAGCCAGGACGTCCCGATCCGGCCCATGCTCCGTCCGTCCTCGAATCCATCGACAGGGCCGTGAGGCTCGTTCGAGCCGGTTCGGCGGCGGCCGTCGTGACGAACCCGATCGCCAAGCACGTTCTCTACGATGCCGGCTTCAAGCACCCGGGGCATACGGAATATCTCGCGGCCCTCGCTGCGGAAGGCGGGGCCGAGACCTGCCATCCGGTGATGATGCTGTGGAGCGAGCAGCTCGCGGTCGTCCCCGTGACGGTTCACATTTCCCTTTCGGAAGTGCCCTCCGCCCTGACCACGGATCTGATCGTCCTGACCGGACGGATCGTGGCCCGCGAACTCAGGGACCGGTTCGGCATCGACCGTCCACGGCTGGCCCTCGCGGGGCTCAATCCTCACGCCGGCGAGAACGGCGCCATGGGAACCGAGGACGCCAGAATCATCGTTCCGGCCGTCGACATCCTGCGCGCCGAGGGGATCGATGCGGCAGGCCCTCTGCCGGCCGACACCATGTTCCACGCCCGGGCACGCGGCCGATACGACGCGGCGTTGGCCATGTATCATGATCAGGCCCTGATCCCGATCAAGACCATCGCGTTCGACGAGGCGGTCAACGTGACCCTCGGGCTTCCCTTCGTGCGGACGTCGCCCGATCACGGCACCGCGTTCGACATCGCCGGCAAGGGCATTGCCCGCCCCGACAGTCTCATGGCGGCCCTGAGGCTCGCCGCCCGGCTGGGGCGCTCATGAGCCAGATCGACGACCTTCCCCCCTTGCGCGAGGTGGTCCGCACCCACGGGCTGATGGCCAAGAAATCCCTCGGCCAGAACTTCCTGTTCGACCTCAACCTCACGAGCCGGATAGCCCGCTCCGCGGGATCTCTGGAAGACGCGACCGTCATCGAGGTCGGCCCGGGTCCCGGCGGCCTGACCCGCGCCATCCTGGCGGCCGGCGCCGGGAAGGTGATCGCCATCGAGCGTGACACCCGCTGCCTGCCGGCGCTCGCCGAGATCGCCGAGCGCTACCCCGGCCGGCTCAATGTCGTCGAGGCCGATGCCCTGCAATTCGACCCGCGTCCCCTGGCCGGCAACGGGCTCGTCCGGATCATCGCCAACCTGCCCTACAACGTGGGCACGGCGCTGCTGACCGGCTGGCTCACCGGTGAGGCTTGGCCGCCGTGGTGGGCCTCGCTCACGCTCATGTTCCAGCGCGAGGTGGCCGAGCGGATCGTCGCGGACGAGAGCGATCCGAAGAACTACGGGCGGCTCGGGGTTCTCTGCGGCTGGCGCACGCAGGCCAGGATCCTGTTCGACGTGCCCCCCTCGGCCTTCGTGCCGCCGCCGAAGATCACGTCGAGCGTGGTCCATTTGACCCCGAGGGCCGATCCGCTGCCCTGCCGCATCGGGGCCCTGGAAGCCGTGACCCGCGCGGCCTTCGGACAGCGCCGGAAGATGCTGCGCCAGAGCCTGAAGTCCATTGCCCCCGAGCCGGCCGCGATCATCGAGGCGGCAGGGCTCGAGGAGACGGCCCGGGCGGAAAACGTCTCCGTGGAAGGTTATGTGGCGCTGGCCAATGCCTGGGATTCGACGCGCAAGCCCTGAGAGGCTGGCTCGACAGGGTCCCACCGGCACCTCCTTCGTCATCGCCGGCCTTGTGCCGGTGATCCCGACCGCTTCGAGCGCTGAGCGTTTCGAGTCAGGATGGCCGGGACAAGCCCGGCCATGACAGCGGAGTGCGTCCATGCGAGGCCGACGCGCCCATGCGTTCTGTTCACCCCGTCCCGCTGGACAACGCCACCCTCGATACTCGTCCCACCACAATCCAAGCCTATAGGACGCCGCTGAACCGGCGCGGACAGCCGTTTTCACAGGACCTTAACCGCGCCTCTCCCAAGATCGCATCGACAGGAGCGGCCCCGACGGCCGCACGGGAAGGGAAGCGGGCATGTCGCAGTCGCGAAAGACGATCGGGCTTCTGTTCGGAGGACGCTCGGCCGAGCATGAGGTCTCGAAGCTGTCGGCGGCCAACGTCCTGCGCGCCCTCGATCCCGACCGCTACGACATCGTGCCCATCGGGATCGCCCGGGACGGCCGCTGGCTCCTCTGTGACAACGGCAATGGCGCCGGACGGGGCGCTCAGTCCCTGGAGATCCCGGAAGGAGCCCCGCAGGTGGCCCTTCTTCCGGGCGGGGCCGGCGAGACGATCGTGCTCGACCGCAATGGGCCGTCGCGATCCCTGCGCCTCGATGCGGTCGTTCCCGTGCTCCATGGGCCCAACGGCGAGGACGGCACCGTCCAGGGCTGTCTCGAACTGGCCAATGTTCCGTATGTGGGATCCGGCGTGATGGGCTCCGCCGCCGGGATGGACAAGGACATCGCCAAGCGCCTCCTGCGCGACAGCGGTCTGCCGGTCGTTCCCTTCCTGACGCTCACGCCCGGAACCCGCGTCGACTACCGGGCCGCCGCGGAGGCCCTGGGCACCTCCGACCTCTTCGTGAAACCCGCCAATATGGGCTCGTCCGTCGGTGTGTCCCGGGCTCCCTCGCCCGAGGAGTTCGACAGGGCCTGCGAGCGCGCCTTCCGCTACGACAGAAAGGTGCTCGTCGAGCGCAGCGTCACGGGGGCGCGCGAGATCGAGTGCTCGGTGCTGGAGGACGCCGCCGGCGAGGTCCGGGCGTCGCCGCTTGGGGAGATCGTGCCGTCCGACAGCCACGGCTTCTACAGCTATGATGCCAAGTACATCGATGCGGACGGCGCTCTCCTGCGCATCCCGGCGGATCTCCCGCCGGCCCAGGCACGCCGCATCCAGGAGCTCGCGGTCCTGACGTTCAGAACTCTCGCCTGCGAGGCCCTGGCCCGCGTCGACTTCTTCCTGGATCCGAAGAACGACGACGGCCTCTTCGTCAACGAGGTGAACACCCTGCCCGGGTTCACGGCCATCAGCATGTATCCCAAGCTCTGGGAGGCCGGGGGCCTGCCTCAGGGCGAGCTCATGGAGGTGCTGATCGCCCACGCCATCGCCCGCCACGAGCGCCGGAACGCGCTCGCGCTGGTGTAGGCGGTCGGCCGCGTCAGTCGATCTTCTCGGCCAAGAGCCCTTCGACGAAGTCGGACAGGCCGACGAGGCGCTCGCGCTTCAGCCGTTCGGCCGTCTGGATCGCCTTCAGGCTCTCGAAGGACCTGCCGAGATCCTCGTTGACGATGACGTAATCGTACTCGACCCAACGCTCCATCTCGATCCTGGCATTGGCGAGGCGCTTGGCGATGACCTCGGGGGCATCCTCGGCCCGGCGCTCGAGCCGCGCCTTCAGCTCCCGGAAGCTCGGCGGAAGGACGAACACGGTCACCACGTCGTCCGGGAGCTTCTGACGGACTTGGCGGGTGCCCTGGTAGTCGATGTCGAACACCATGTCCTGGCCGGCGGCCAGCGTCTTCTCCACGGGCTTGCGCGGCGTACCGTAGAAGTTGCCGTGCACCTCGGCCCATTCCAGGAGTTCATCGCGCTCGCGCATCGCCTTGAACTCGTCCACGTCGATGAAGTGGTAATGCTTGCCCTCGATTTCGGAGGGACGCTTGGGACGGGTGGTGACGGACACCGAGAGAACGCCGGCCCGCTCCTCCACGAGGCTGCGGGTGAGCGTGGTTTTTCCGGCGCCGGACGGCGACGACAGGATGAGGATGAGGCCGCGACGTCCGACCGGAGGTTTCGAATCCTGGCTCACCGCATCACTCCACATTCTGAACCTGCTCACGGAATTGCTCGATCACGGCCTTCAATTCAAGCCCGATCCGCGACAGGGACACATCATTGGCCTTCGCACACAGAGTATTGGCCTCGCGCCCGAATTCCTGAGCCAGGAAGTCGAGCCTCCGTCCGACCGGCCCGCCTTCCTGCAGGAGGCCGCGGGCCGCGTCCACATGGGCCCGCAGCCGGTCGAGTTCCTCGCGGATATCGGCCCGGGCCGCAATGAGCACCGCTTCCTGGTGCAGGCGGTCGGGATCGAGACCGGCCCTGCCGTCGAGCAGCTCGGCGATCTGGGTCTCCAGCCGGGCGCGAATGGCCTCGGGCCGGCGGGCCGGTGCCGCCTCGGCCTCGTCGACCAGGCTGGAGATGCGATCGAGCTGCTGCCCGAGAACCACCGCGAGCGCCTGCCCTTCCTTCAGCCGCGCGGCCTTGAGAGACCCGATCAGCGCGCCGACCGCCGCCTTCAGAGCCGCAACCAGCCCCTCGTCCTGTGAGGGATCGGCGGCATCGTCGTCCAGCTCGACCACGCCGCGCACGGACAGCAGACCGTCGAGCGAGGCGGGCTGCACATTGTCCGGAAGCGTCAGGCCGCCGATCGCCGAGAGCAGCGATTGCAGCACATCCTGGTTCACGCGCAGCCTGGGGGCCGACGATGCCCTGCTGAGCGACAGGTTCAGCTGACCCTGGCCGCGGGTCAGCGCCTTGAGGATCTGCCCCCGCGCGTCCTCACCCACCGCATCGAGGCCGGAGGGTGTGCGAACCCGGACCTCGAGCCCGCGACCGTTCACGCTCTTGAGTTCCCAGGCCCATTGGTAGGAACCCGTGACACCGGCTTCGCGGGCAAAACCGGTCATGCTCGCAATGGACATGCGCAAACCTCGAACGGAATGAAAAATCGGCGCGACCATAATGCGCGCCGATCCAAGAGTCGATTTCTTCGTGAGGCGTTCGCGAGAGCCTTTCACAATGACAGCGTGAAGCCTTCCCGTCCCGGCCATCCCGATGCGGTGAGGCGCGGCGCTCTTCCAACCGGGATCACTGGCACAAGGCCGGTGATGACAAAGCTGATAAAGGTCCGGCCGGACCCTCAAGCTGAAGCTGCAGCAGGAAAGTCCCGGACACTATCGATAGGATGCCGCCCGCAGAGCATCACGGCTGACGCAGAGGCGGAACGTTCTTCGGATTGTTCAGATCGAAGGTCTTGTTCTTGAGCGGGTCCTTGTCGGTCCCCTCGCTCGCGTCGAAACCGCGCCCTGGCCGCCCCCCAGAAGTCGGCAGCGCATTCGCGGTGCCGCGCAAGGCAGGCGTCACGCCTGCAGGAAGGCTCGTCTGGTCGCCGGCATCGGGCGCCACCCGGTCCACATCGTTCGCATCGGGAGCCGGACGGCTCTTCTCGATCTGCCGCCAGCGCGTCACGTTGCGCTGATGCTGCTCGTATGTTTCGGCGAAGGCATGGCCTCCCGAACCGTCGGCCACGAAGTAGAGATCCTTGGTCCGCGACGGGTTGGCCACGGCCTCGAGGGCGGCACGGCCGGGATTGGCGATGGGACCGGGCGGCAGGCCTTCGACCACATAGGTGTTGTAGGGTGTGGCGGCCTCGATCTCGCTGCGCAGGATGCCGCGGCCGAGGGTGCCCTTCCCGCCGACCAGCCCGTACACGATGGTCGGATCGGACTGTAGCTTCATCCGCTTCATGAGGCGGTTGATGAAGACGCCCGCCACGCGGGTGCGCTCGTCCGCCCGGCCCGTTTCCTTCTCCACGATGGAGGCGAGGATCACGAGCTCCTGGGGCGACTTGATCGGCAATTCGCTGGAGCGGCGCTGCCAGATCTGCTCGATGGCCTGGCGCTGGGCCGTCTGCATCGTGTTGATGATCTGCTGACGGGTCGTGCCGCGCTCGAACTTGTAGGTATCGGGCAGGAGCGAGCCCTCGCGCGGGGTCTCGATCACATCGCCCGCGAGGATCTCGTGCTCGTACAGGCGGGCGACGATCTGCTCGCTCGTCAGGCCTTCGGGAACCGTGACCGTATGCAGGATCGCCTTGCCCTGGATGAGGGTGTCGATGGCGTCCTCGATGCTGGTGCCGGCCTTGAACTGGAACTCGCCCGCCTTCAGCTGGCCGCGCTGCCGGTTCATGTGGGCATAGGCCTGGAACAGGAGCGGCTGATCGATGACGCCCTCCTCCTTGAGGATGCTGGCGATCTCGCCCGTGCCGGTGTTGCGGGGAATGACCACGACCTTGTCGCTCTGCAGCGGCCCGGGAGCCGCCACCTCGTGCTGGAGCATGGAGAAGCCGAAGATGCCGGCGATCGCCACCGCGACGAGAAGGGTCAGCAGGCCGCTCAGAAGCGACAGCATCCCCCTGCGGCGGCGGCGGAGCCTCGGCGGCGGCGGCGGCGCCATGGAGGGTTTGATGGCCTCATTCGGAGAGCGGGGTGCCAGACGAGGCTGCGCACCGTGGTCGGAATCGTCCACGGGAGGGAGAAGGAGCTTTTTCTTTCGTCCGAACATTACGCCGCTTTTCTGGTATCGGCCGGCGGTCCTGCCGGTCCGCCGACACCCTAACGGGGATTATGGCGAAAAGCCGTAACGGGCGGTCGCCAGGTTCAGGATACGCGACGAAGAATGAGCGAAGCGTTAGTCCCGCCGAACCCGAAGGAGTTCGACAGGGCCACATTGATCTCCTTGCGCTTGGCCTGCTTGGGCACGAGGTCGATCGCCGTTTCCACCGACGGGTTGTCGAGGTTGATGGTCGGCGGAATGATGCCGTCGCGCATGGCCAGGATCGAGAAGATCGCCTCGACGGCGCCGGCCGCCCCCAGAAGGTGTCCGATCGCCGATTTGGTGGACGACATGGACAGCTTGCCGACCGCGTTGCCCACGATGCGCTCGACGGCCTTCAGCTCCAGCTCGTCGCCCAGCGGCGTCGACGTTCCGTGCGCGTTGACGTAGTCGATCTCGGAGACGTCGATGCCGGCCCGCTTGAGGGCCGCGGCCATGCAGCGATACGCTCCGTCCCCGTCCTCGGACGGCGAGGTGATGTGGTAGGCGTCGCCCGACAGGCCATAGCCGATGACCTCGGCGTAGATCTTGGCGCCGCGGGCCTTCGCGTGCTCGTATTCCTCCAGCACCACGACCCCGGCGCCCTCGCCCATGACGAAGCCGTCGCGGTCCTTGTCATAGGGACGCGAGGCACGGGTCGGATCGTCGTTGAAATTGGTGGACAGGGCTCGGCAGGCGGCGAAGCCCGCGATGGAGAGCCTGTTGATGGGCGATTCCGTGCCGCCGGCCACCATCACGTCCGCGTCGCCCAGGGCGATGAGGCGGGCCGCGTCGCCGATGGCGTGGGAGCCGGTGGAGCAGGCCGTCACAACGGCGTGGTTCGGACCCTTCAGGCCGTGCTCGATCGACACGTAGCCGCCGGCCAGGTTGATCAGGCGCCCGGGGATGAAGAAGGGCGAGATGCGGCGGGGGCCGCGCTCGATCAGGGTCGCCGAGGCTTCGTAGATGCCGCCGATGCCGCCGATGCCGGAGCCGATCAGCACGCCGGTCGCGCACTGGTCCTCGTACGACGTGGGCTCCCAGCCGGAGTCGCGCAGGGCCATGGTGGAGGCCGCCATCGCATAGACGATGAACGGATCGACCTTCCGCTGCTCCTTGGGCTCCATCCACTCGTCGGCATTGAACGTGCCGGCGGAGCCGTCGCCCCGGGGGATCTGGCAGGCGATCTGACAGGCGAGATCGTCGACCTTGAAATCGGTGATTTTATTGGCGCCGCTCTGACCCTCGACGAGGCGGGACCATGTGGCGTCGACCCCGCTGCCGAGCGGCGTGACCATGCCAAGACCTGTAACGACTACCCGGCGCATGAATTCCTGCCCTATCGGTTCATAAAATTCGGGCGTCGAATGAGTCATCCGACGCCCTGTTTCAGCCCCTTAGGCTGCGTTCTTCTCGAGGAACCGGATGGCGTCGCCGACCGTCACGATGGTCTCAGCCGCGTCGTCCGGGATCTCGACGTTGAACTCTTCCTCGAAAGCCATCACCAGTTCGACCGTGTCCAGGCTGTCGGCGCCCAGGTCGTCGATGAAGTTGGCGTTGTCGGTCACCTTGTCGGCTTCGACGCCGAGGTGCTCGACAACAATCTTCTTCACGCGATCAGCGACGTCACTCATCGTTTTTTCCTCAGTGGCTGCCGCCTCAGGAATTGGGCGGATTAAGAAATCAATTTAGATCAGCTGTTCAGCTGACAACGCTGAAACGGCCATCCTGCGCCGTGCAAAGCCGCATTTTTAAGCGCCGGTCAACCCCTTTGACCTGATCGGGATCATGCTTAACACAAGCTTATCCTGTCTGGCGAGGGGTGAACGGCTCCTGCAAACAGATTCCGGAAAGCAGGATAAGTTCCTTTAGAACATGGCCATTCCGCCATTCACGTGCAGGGTCTGACCCGTCACGTAAGCGGCCTCGGTGGAGGCGAGATAGACGACCGACGAGGCGATTTCATCGCCCTGGCCGAGCCGCCCCATGGGAATGGTTCCGAGAATTCCCTCGCGCTGCTTCTCGTTGAGCACGTCCGTCATGGGCGACTCGATGAAGCCCGGGGCGACGAGGTTTACGGTGATGTTGCGGCTGGCGACCTCGGCCGCGAGGGCTTTGGTCATGCCGATCAGGCCGGCCTTGGAGGCGGCATAGTTGCCCTGCCCCGGATTGCCGGTCGAGCCCACGACCGAGCCGATATTGACGATACGTCCGTAGCGGCGGCGCATCATGCCCTTCACGGCCGCCCGCGACAGGCGGAAGGATGCGGTCAGGTTCACGGCGATCACCGTGTCCCATTCCTCGTCCTTCATGCGCATGAACAGGTTGTCCTTGGTCACACCCGCATTGTTGACCAGGATGTCGAGCCCTTCCATGGCGGTCTCGGCGGCCGGAACGAGCGCCTCGACCGAGTCCTTGTCCGACAGGTTCGCCTCGACCACATGGACGCGCTCGCCCAGGGACGAAGCCAGTTCGTCGAGGGCCGCCCGTCGGGTTCCGGACAGGGTCACGGTGGCGCCCTGGGCATGGAGGGCGCGGGCGATGGCGCCGCCGATGCCGCCCGTGGCGCCGGTGACGAGAGCCTTGCGGCCGGTGAGATCGAACATGCAGGGCTCCTCTTATCCGTTCAGGGAGGCTTTGAAGGCGGCGACATCCTCAGGGGTGCCGATGGCCGCGGCCGAGGTGCCGGCCGCGATGCGTTTCACGAGTCCGGTCAGAACCTTGCCGGAGCCGACCTCATGAAATGATTCAACACCCTGAGCGGCCATGAAGGCCACGCTCTCGCGCCACCGGACGGTGCCTGTGACCTGGCGCACCAGGGCGTCGCGGATGGCGGCCGGATCGGTGATGGCGGCAGCTTCCACATTGGCCACGACCGGAACGACCGGGGTATTGACGGTCACGCCGCCCAGGGCCTCGCGCATGGCGTCCGCCGCCGGCTGCATGAGGGCGCAATGGAAGGGGGCGGACACGGTCAGCATCACGGCGCGCTTGGCGCCCCTGGTCTGGGCGATCGCCACGGCCCGTTCCACGGCGGCCTTATGGCCCGACACGACGACCTGGGCGCCGCCATTGTCGTTGGCCGCATCGCAGACCTCGCCCTGCGCGGCCTCTCGGGCCACCTCGAGAGCCGCGTCGTATTCGAGCCCGAGAAGCGCCGCCATGGCGCCCTGCCCGACCGGAACGGCGCTCTGCATGGCATTGCCGCGGATCCGCAGCAGCCGGGCCGTATCGGCGATGGAAAGGCTGCCGGCGGCGGCCAAAGCCGAGTATTCGCCGAGCGAATGACCGGCCACGAAGGCGGCATGCCTCTTGAGGTCGAGACCGGCTTCGGCCTCCAGGACCCGGATGGCGGCGAGGCTCACGGCCATCAGGGCCGGCTGGGTGTTGGCAGTGAGGGTCAGCTCCTCGGCCGGGCCTTCCCACATGATGGCGGAGAGCTTCTGGGAGAGAGCCTCGTCGACCTCGTCGAACACCGCCTTGGCCTGAGGGAAGGCATCGGCCAGGGCCTTGCCCATGCCAACGGCCTGGCTTCCCTGGCCGGGGAATATGAATGCGCGCTTCATCGGGAGCGAAACCCTCAATTGATCGAATCCGCGCGGGACTCGCACCCGGACGCCGAGGAGTCAAGGCGTAGGGCCCGTCGGGACGCGCTTGGCCTGTTCACCGGATACGGCGCCGCCACCCGACCAGGAGGCTTCGGTCGAAACCCATCCTCTGGACACCCATCCTGGCCAGGAGCCGATTCACACGCCGCCCGAGCCGGTTCATAACCCTGCGCAATCCCTTCAAGGATCACCTTTGGCTTCCCGTCACGTCCTGAAACAATGTGTCAATGCCATGGCGAACCCGGCGTGCGCAGATGCACGACCGGTTAAGCCCCTGCCGGAGAACGGTTCCTCTTGTTTTCTCGCGCCGAACGGTGTATCCGGTCCCCCTTCCGAATTTCTCAAGACTGAAGAAGGAGCCCCGCATGGCTCGCGTGACCGTCGAAGACTGCATCGACAAGGTCGACAACCGGTTTGAGCTCGTTCTGCTGGCCAGCCACCGGGCTCGCCTCATTTCCTCGGGTTCCCCGCTCACCATCGACCGCGACCGCGACAAGAACCCGGTCGTGGCCCTGCGTGAGATCGCCGATGAGACGATTGCTCCCGACGACCTGAAGGAGCAGCTCATTCACTCGATGCAGAAATACGTCGAGGTGGACGAGCCGGAGGCCGAAGCCGTCCCGATGCTCAGCAATACGGCAGCCGCCCCCTCCACCGGCAGCGACAACGACGCGGACATCCAGTTCGACCGCATGAGCGAAGAGGACCTGCTCCGCGGCCTTGAAGGCCTCGTGCCTCCGAGCAGCAGCGCGGACGACGACGACCGCGAATAATCGGTTTAGCCAATCTCGAAAGCCCGGCTCGATGCCGGGCTTTTTTTGTGGGCAGGCCGTTCCGGGCTCCGTATCGGCAGCCTGCGGCAAGCTATTCAGCTTGCGGTTGGAAGACGTTGTACAATATCTTCGATAGCTTCGTCATTTCAGCCAGATAACGGGCCATAAGGAGATTGCGGCCGCATGATGCGCCAGTATGAACTCGTCGAGCGGGTCAAGCGCTACAACCCCTCGGCCAATGAGGCGCTTCTCAACCGCGCTTACATCTATGCCATGATGGCTCATGGCAACCAGAAGCGTGCTTCCGGCGACCTGTTCTTCGGCCATCCCCTCGAAGTCGCAGCCATCCTCACGGACCTCAAGCTTGACGACGCGACCATCGCGGCGGCGGTTCTCCACGACACCGTCGAGGACACGCAGGCGACCCTGGAGGAAATCAACAAGACCTTCGGCCCCCAGATCGGCGCGCTCGTCGACGGCCTGACCAAGATCAAACGGCTCGATCTCGTGTCGAAGCGGGCGGCCCAGGGCGAGAACTTCCGCAAGCTTCTTCTGGCCATCGCCGACGACGTGCGGGTCCTGCTGGTCAAGCTCGCCGACCGCCTCCACAACATGCGCACCCTGCAGTTCATGCCGCCGGACAAGCGCAAGCGCATCGCCGAGGAGACCCTCGACATCTATGCGCCCCTGGCCGGTCGCATGGGTATCCAGGAGATGCGCGAGGAGCTCGAGGAGCTGTCCTTCCAGAACCTCGATCCGGAAGCCTACGAGGCCATTAAGCGCCACCTCCACGAGCTGTCGGCCAAGAACGAGAAGCTCGTCGACGAGATCGAACGGACCCTGACGACGAAGCTGCGCGCGCAGGGCATCGAGGCGTCGGTATCGGGCCGGCAGAAGCGGCCCTATTCCATCTGGCGCAAGATGGAGCGCAAATCCGTCTCCTTCGAGCAATTGTCCGATATCTTCGCCTTCCGGATCATCGTGAACACCATCGACGAATGCTACCGGGCGCTCGGAGTCGTCCATACGAGCTGGCCAATGGTGCCGGGGCGGTACAAGGACTACATCTCGACTCCGAAGCAGAACGACTACCGGTCGATCCACACCACGGTGATCGGGCCCGGCAGCCAGCGCGTCGAGCTGCAGATCCGCACCGAGGACATGGACGAGGTCGCGGAATACGGCATCGCCGCCCACGCCCTCTACAAGGAAGGCGTCAACGGCGACTCGCGCCTCGCCACAGAGAGCCGGGCCTATCAATGGCTGCGCCGGACCATCGACCTCCTGGCCGAGGGCGACAATCCGGAGGAGTTCCTCGAGCACACCAAGCTCGAGCTGTTCCACGACCAGGTCTTCTGCTTCACGCCCAAGGGGCGCCTGATCGCGCTGCCGCGCGGCGCGACCCCCATCGACTTCGCCTATGCGGTGCATACTGACGTCGGCAACACGGCGGTGGGCTGCAAGATCAACGGCCGCATGTCGCCGCTCCTGACGGAGCTGCAGAACGGCGACGAGGTGGAGATCGTCCGCGCCGAGGGCCAGACGCCCCCGGCGGCCTGGGAATCGCTCGTGGTCACCGGCAAGGCGCGCGCGTCGATCCGCCGGGCCACCCGTGCGGCCGTGCGCCGGCAATATACCGGCCTTGGCCACCAGATCCTGGAACGCGCCTTCGAGCGGGCCGGCCGGCCCTTCTCCGACGAGAAGCTGAAGGGCGCCCTGCCCCGGTTGGCGCGGGTCTCCGTCGAGGACGTGCTGGCGGCCGTGGGCCGCGGCGAGATGTTCTCCGGCGACGTGGTGCGGGCCGTCTATCCCGACTACCTGGACGAGCGCCGCGCCGGAGCGGACGGCCGCAGCCAGCCCGACGGTGCGGGCAAGAAGGCCGGAAGCGAGCATCCCGGCGGCATTCCGATCCGCGGCCTCAACAAGGACATGCCGATCCGCTTCGCCCAGGAAGGCGGCGCCGTTCCGGGGGACCGCATCGTCGGCATCCTGACCGCCGGCCAGGGGGTGACGATCTACCCGATCCAGTCCCCGTCGCTGGCGGCCTTCGACAACGAGCCCGACCGCTGGATCGACGTGCGCTGGGACCTGGAATCGGGTTCGACGCAGCGCTTCCCGGCGCGCATCAAGCTGCAGTCGATCAACGAGCCCGGATCGCTCGCGCAGATCACCCAGGTGATCGCCGATCATGACGGCAACATCGACAACGTCTCCATGAAGCGGCGCACCCAGGACTTCACCGACATGACCATCGACCTGACGGTCTGGGACCTGAAGCACCTCAACGCCATCATCGCGGAGCTGCGCGCCAAGCGCGTGGTGAGCCGCGTCGACCGCATCACGGGCTGACCGCCATGCCGCACCTGCCCCGCATTGCCATCATCATGGACGAGAACACCAGCGTCGACGGCACGCGCTACGACATGACGAAAGCGTATTTCGTGGCGATCCAGCGCGCCGGCGGGCTGCCCTTCGGCATCCCCTATGTTCCGGAGATGATCGAGCCGGTGATCGACGGGTTCGACGGCTTCCTCAGCGTGGGCGGCCGCTTCGCCTTCCCCGATTCATGGTTCGTCGACGGGCAGGTCTCCAAGTCTCCCCGGTCGGAGCGGCTGGATGTCGAGATCGCCCTGATGCGCGGCTTCCTGGAGCGCGACAAGCCGGCTCTGGGCATCTGCAACGGCATGCAGGTTCTCGCGGCCCTGCACGGATGCCGCCTGTCGCCGGACCTGCGGACGCTCGGACCCGACATCATGGATCACGACCGACGCGGAACCGTCCACAAGGTGGCGATCGAGCGAGGCACCCTGCTCTCGCGCATCGTCGGGCAGACCGAACTCACGGTGAACACCTTTCACCGCGAAGCCGTGGTGACCCTGTCCGACCGGACCGTCGCCAGCGCCCGCGCGGAGGATGGGATCATCGAAGCCATCGAGATCCCCGATCGTCGCTTCGCCATCGGGGTCCAATGGCATCAGGAGCTGTTCGCCGCGCAGGACCATCCGGGCAACAGGCTCTTCGAAGCTTTCGTGCACGCCACCCGATAGCGGCGCTGGAACACCCCGTCATACGCGCGAACGAGCTTCCCCATGCCCATCTCGCTCCTAGGCCTCGATGCCGACGACACCCTCTGGCACAACGAAACCTTCTATCGGATGACGCGCCAGCGCTTCAACGAACTCCTTGCCGATTTCGTCGATGCGGAGACGCTCGAAGCCGAGGTCGAGGCGACGGAGAGGCGCAATCTCGGTCTCTACGGCTATGGCGCAAAGGGCTTCACGCTCTCGATGCTCGAGACAGCGCTTTCGGTCAGCGACGGCCAGGTGTCCAGTCGCGTCCTCACCGAGATCCTGTCGGCCGGACGGGAGATGCTGAGGCATCCCGTCGATCCCTTCCCGGGCGTCCGCGAGGCCCTGGAGGAACTCTCCGCGCAATACAAGCTGATCCTGATCACCAAGGGGGACCTCTTCCACCAGGAATCGAAGCTCGCCGCATCGGGGCTCGGCAGCTTCTTCTCGGGCGTCGAGATCGTCAGCGAGAAGAAGGCCGAGACCTACGCGCGTATCTTCTCCCGCCATGGCGCCGGTCCGGACCATGCGGCCATGGCGGGCAACTCCGTGCGATCGGATGTTCTGCCCGCGCTTGAGGCCGGCAGCTATGCGGCCCTCATCCCCTATCACCTCGTCTGGGCCCACGAGGACGCTCCGCTCCCGACGGCTCATCCCCGGTTCGCCGAGTTGCCGTCGCTCGCGGACCTGCCCGGGTGGCTCGCCGGGATCGCCCGCTCTTCGCGATAGGGCTGCCTGTTTCCCCTTGCCTCGCGCCGGCCTGCCTGCCAAACAGCCGTCGAGGAGACCGAAGCCATGACCCAGAACGACGTTCTCGACGAATTCCGCTCCGCCGGTGCGCTGTTGGAAGGGCACTTCATTCTCTCGTCGGGGCTGCACAGCCCGGTCTTCCTGCAGAAGATGTTCGTGTTCCAGGATCCGGCCAGGACAGAGCGGGTCTGCCGCGCGCTGGCCGATAAGATCAAGGACACCTTCGGGTCGGTCGATTACGTCGTCTCGCCGGCCGTGGGCGGCATCGTTCCGGGCTATGAGACGGCCCGGCACCTGGGCGCCAAGGCGATCTTCGTCGAGCGGGAGAACGGGGACTTCGTCCTGCGGCGCGGCTTCACGATTCCGGAAGGCGCACGGGTCGTCATGGTCGAAGACATCGTCACGACTGGACTTTCCTCTAGGGAATGCCTGGCGGCCCTGCGGGAGCATCCTGGGACGATTCTCGGCGCGGCCTGCCTGATCGACCGTTCCGGCGGCAAGGCCGACCTCGGCGTGCCTCTGGTGTCCCTGGTCCAGCTCGATATTCCGGCCTATCCGCCGGACCAGCTCCCGGCCGAACTGGCAGCTCTTCCGGCTGTCAAACCGGGCAGCCGCAGCCTGAAATCATAGATAGCTGTTTATTTGTCACACAAAGACTTGACTGCCTTGGTTCCGCCAACTTGACTCTTGGAATTTACACGCCATTAAGTATTTTGCTTTGTCGTTTTTACTCGTCCGAAGGGTTAATAGCAGCCGGTTTCAAGGCGCGTCGGGATTTTTTCGCGCAATTCCATTGCCAGCGTAAATAATAGATGCCGCTTGAACAATACAGGTTGTTATGCCGCTCCGGCAGACACGAATAGAGAATACTTATGTCAGGCCAGCAGCGGATCGCTCTCTTCATTGATGGCGCCAACCTATACGCTACCACCAAAACCCTTGGCTTCGATATCGATTACAAGCGCCTGCTGAAGGAATTTCAGAGCCGGGGCATGCTGGTCAGAGCATTCTACTATACGGCGCTTGTAGAAGATCAGGAATATTCTTCCATCCGCCCCCTGATCGACTGGCTCGATTACAATGGCTACCGGGTGGTGACGAAGCCCACCAAGGAGTTCGTGGATTCCGCCGGCCGCCGCAAGGTGAAAGGCAATATGGACATCGAGCTTGCCATCGACGCGCTTGAGCTCTCCCCTTACATCGACCACATGGTCCTGTTCTCCGGCGACGGGGATTTCCGGTCGCTGGTCGAGGCCATGCAGCGCCGCGGCGTGCGCGTCTCCGTGGTCTCCACGGTGACGACCCAGCCTCCGATGGTCGCGGACGAACTGCGTCGCCAGGCCGACGAGTTCCTCGACCTGTCGCAGCTTGCCTCCCGCATCGGACGCGATCCCTCCGACCGTCCGCAACGTTCGGGGAACGAGAACGGCGAACGCGTGCGCCCGCAGCCGCGCAACGGCGCCCTCGAGAGCCGCTACGGCATTCGCCAGCCGCAGGACGACGATCTCGACGTCTGACGGCCGCTTTCACGGGCGATGCAGCATGGCCGGGCCGTCCCGGCCATTTGCCGTTTCAGAGTGAACTCTCTTCGACCCTGCAGCTCAAGCCGAGCGCTCCGGCCGTATTGCCGACCGTCGCCAGGCACGGATCGGTCCGTTCCGCCGGGATCGAGACGGCGAAGCGGGTGACGTAGAGGCCGCCCTCGCTCTCTGGCAGCTTGCGCGCTTCGAGGCGCACGATATTGGCCTCGTATTGCGTGAAGACCTCCGACAGGCGCGCCACGAGGCCGAGCTGGTCGCCGCCACTGATGGCGATGCGGTGGGTGATGCTGCCGGCGGGACCGGGACTTGGGTCGAATGCATAGGGGACCGCCCGGATCTCCGCTCCCTCGAGTTCGGCAAGCCGCTTCAGGCCGGCCTCGATTTCGCCCGCGGTCAGCGCCCCCGGAAGCTCGCAGATCGCGACGAATTCGGCCCCTGAACCCAGCGCCGCGAAGGTCGTGTCTCTCAGGTTTACGCCAACATCGAACAGATGCTCGGCGATGGCCGCAACGAGGCCAACCCGATCGGGGCCGAGAACCGACACCAGAGCGACGGACGCCATGTCTTTCCTCCCAGGCACTCGATGGGACAGTTAGAGCATCGGGTCCGATGCTCAATCCTTGAGCGGCGCATCGTTGATCGCGAACGACCGGGTCCACGTCACCGCACGATGCGCTACGCGCAAGGAAGATCCGTCAGCCCTTCTCGCGCATGAGACGGGCCTTCTCGCGGTTCCAGGACCGTTCCTTCTCCGTCTCGCGCTTGTCGTGCAGCTTCTTGCCCCGCCCGAGGCCGAGCTCCACCTTCGCCCGTCCGCGATCGTTGAAATAGATCTTGAGCGGGATCACCGTGAACCCCTCGCGCTGGGTGGCGCCGATCAGCTTGTCGATCTGGCGCTTGTGCAGGAGCAGCCGGCGGGGACGCTTGGTCTCGTGATTGAAGCGGTTCGCCTGGAGGTATTCCGGGATGTAGGCGTTGAAGAGGAAGAACTCTTCGCCCGACGGTCCGGCATAGGCCTCCCCGATGGTAGCCTTGCCCTGACGCAGGGATTTCACCTCCGTGCCGGTCAGCGCGATTCCGGCCTCGTAGGTATCGAGGATCTCGTAACTGAACCGCGCCTTCCTGTTGTCGGCGACGACGCGGTTGGCAGTCTTTGGATCTTTGGACATGAGCTCGCTTTAAGCGTTGATCAGGCCCGCATGGACCATGGCCGAGCGAACGGCCTGCTTCGCCCCCTCGGACGCGGGCACCAGCGGCAGCCGCACTGTATCCTCCATGAGTCCGAGCAGGGACGCGGCATATTTCACGGGCGTCGGGTTCGTCTCGACGAACAGGCTGGTATGTAGGGGCATGAGCCGGTCCTGGACCTTCAGGGCCGACGCGTAGTCGCCCTTCAGGCAGGCGCTCTGCATCTCGGCGCAGAGCCGGGGCGCCGCGTTGGACGTAACCGAGATGCAGCCGTGGCCACCATGAGCCATGAAGCCGAGGGCGGTCGCATCCTCGCCGGAGAGCTGGATGAAGTCCGGCCCCAGGACCTGCCGCTGCAGGCTCGCCCGCGCCATGTTGGCGGTCGCGTCCTTCACGCCGGCGATGTTCTTGAGCTCGTAAAGCCTCGCCATCGTGTCGACCGCCATGTCGATGATCGACCGTCCCGGGATGTTGTAGATGATGATCGGGATGCCGATGGCGTCGTTGACGGCTTTGAAGTGCTGGTAGAGGCCCTCCTGCGTGGGCTTGTTGTAATAGGGCGTCACGACCAGGACGGCGTCGGCGCCGACCTTCTCCGCATGCTTGGCGAAGGCCACGGCCTCCGCGGTGCTGTTGGAGCCGGCCCCGGCGATCACAGGCACCCTGCTCTTCGCCTCCTCGACGCAGATTTCGACCACCCGCTCGTGCTCCTTGTGGCTGAGCGTGGGGCTCTCGCCCGTCGTGCCCACAGGCACGAGGCCGCTCGTGCCTTCCTGGATCTGCCAGTTGATGAAGGACCGGAATGCCCCCTCATCCACGGCCCCGTCCTTGAAGGGTGTCACCAGAGCCGTGATGGAGCCTTTGAAGTGGGTCATGGGGTCATCCTCGATGATCGCGCCGGGCCTTCTCTTGGGCCAAGGTACACATGGAAAGTTGGGTTTTACACATAGGGGGTGCGGCGCATGCGCGCAAACGTTCGTTCAGGGAGTTGTCCTAGCTCGGCTCTTAGTGTTTCCTCAAGAGAAACGTCGTCACAATAAGATAAAAGGCGGCAGCAAGGGGTTAGCGGGTGAGCCTCAACATGCGTCCTCTCCTCGGTCTGGTGACATCCGTCGCGCTTGTCCCATTCGTCGTCCTCTCCGTTCACGCCGAACCCATTCCCGGCACGCCGGTTCCGGCACAGCCCGCCACTCTGGAAAACTTCGTGCCGAGCGCGCCGGTGCCGGGTGACCTGGATCACCTGCCGGAGATCTTCAAGGCTTACCGGAACAACGATCTGACCGAGGCTCAGATCCTTAAGACCAAGTTGTCCCAGCCGGCCTCCCAGGCCGTGGTTGAATGGTTCGCGATCCGAAGCGGTTTCAGCATGGGTCTCGACCGCATGCTCACCTTCCAAAAGGACCATCCGCAGTGGCCGATCACCAGCCAGCTCCGGAGAAGAAGCGAGGATGCCCTGCTGGCCGAGCGCAGGCCCCCGTTCCAGGTTCGGGCCTTCTTCGCCAAGCAGCCGCCGGGCACGCCGGCCGGCCGGGTCGCGCTCGCCTTCGCATTCCAGGCGGACGGCCTCGTCCAGGAGGCGAACGAGAAGATTCGCCACGCCTGGCGGGAGGATACCTTCGGGTCGGACACGGAGCGGCGCATCCTCGACCGGTTCCCCGACGTCCTCGTGAAAGCCGATCATCGCTTCCGCATGGAGCGGCTCCTTCTCAAGGAGAACTGGGGCGGCGCCCAGCGTGCGGCAGCGCTCGCAGGCAAGGACTACGAGTTGCTCGTCAAGGCCCGCATGGCGGTGTTCCAGGGCAAGAAGAAGGCGGAGAAAGCCTTCACGGCCGTCCCGTCCTCCCTGCGCGGCGATCCCTCCTACCTGTTCTCCAAGGCCCTGCTCCAGCGTCGAAGCAACAATCTGACCGAGGCCGCTGCGATCATCATGCAGGCGCCGCAAGATCCGGAGCTGCGTGTCGACGGCGATGAATGGTGGGCCGAGCAGCGCCTGATCACCCGCGCCCTGCTCGACAAGGGCGACCCGAAGACCGCCTATGAGGTGGCGAGCCATCATGCCGCTGAATCGCCCGCGCAGCAGATCGAGGCCGAATTCCATGCGGGATGGATTGCGCTGCGTTTCCTGAACGACCCGGCAACGGCTTCCAGGCACTTCGCCGCCGTGGCCAAAACCGCCTCGACACCGATTTCCATCTCGCGCATCGCCTATTGGCAGGGGCGCGCAGCGGAGGCTGCCGGCCAGGGGCAGGACGCCAAGATCTACTACGAG
Source organism: Microvirga sp. HBU67558 (assembly GCF_018069605.1). Classification (NCBI taxonomy): domain Bacteria; kingdom Pseudomonadati; phylum Pseudomonadota; class Alphaproteobacteria; order Hyphomicrobiales; family Methylobacteriaceae; genus Microvirga; species Microvirga sp. HBU67558. The sequence goes on from NZ_JAGPUP010000494.1 coordinate 27,032, forward strand.
CGGGCGGCCGACCAGCCGACGACCTATTACGGGCAACTCGCCCAGATGAAGCTCGGGCAGGCCATCACGCTGCGCAAAGTCGATCCTCTGTCCGAGGAGGAACGTGCGGCGTTCGACGCGCTCGTCCCGGTCCAGGCGGTAAAGCTGCTGCAGCAGATCGGCGAGCAGGATCTTGCCCTGAGCCTCTACACCGACCTGGCCCAGACTCTGACCGATCCGGGGCAGCTCGATGCCCTGGCGGGTCTCGCCACCGCCCAGCAGAATCCGCGCGCGGTGCTCGCCATTGGCAAGACGGCCCTGCAACGGGGTTTTCCCCTCGATCAGCATGCCTATCCGCTCGCCGCCATTCCCGATTTTCAGCCTGTCGGCGACGAAGTCGAGCCGGCCATGGTGTACGCCATCGCCCGTCAGGAGAGCGCCTTCAACCCGCGCGCTGTTTCGAGCGCCGGTGCGCGTGGCCTGATGCAGCTCATGCCCGCGACCGCGAAGCGCACGGCCCAGCGGTTCGGCGTCGGATTCGATCTGAAGCGGTTGATCGAGGACCCGTCCTACAATGCCAAGATCGGATCGGCCCATCTCGGCGAGTTGATGGAGGACTGGAAGGGCTCCTACATCCTTGCGTTCGCTTCCTACAATGCGGGGGGCGGCAACGTGATCAAATGGGTCAGGACCTACGGTGACCCGCGCAAGCCGGACGTGGACGAGGTCGACTGGGTCGAGCGCATTCCGTTCTACGAGACCCGCAACTACGTGCAACGGGTGCTGGAGAACCTGCGCGTCTACCGGCAACGGCTGAACGACAAGCCGATCCCGGCGATCCCGGCAACGGCGGATGCGACAAGCACCAATTGAAGAGCCAGGATGCCGTTCCGCGCTGCGGGGCATGATCGGACCACCATGAACTGCTCCTATCGCGACCTTTTCGTAACGGCCGCCGACGGAAAGCGGCTTTACGCCCGTGACTATGGTCCGCAGGCAGGCGATGAAGTCCCGGTCGTCTGCCTGCCCGGACTCGCCAGAACGTCCGAGGATTTCCACGACCTCGCCTGCGCCCTCAGCATCGACGGCTCCCGTCCGCGCCGCGTCCTGTCCCTGGATTACCGGGGCCGCGGGCGCTCCGATTGGGACGACGACTGGCGCAACTACGACATCAAGATCGAACTCAGCGACACCCTGCAGGTTCTGGCTGCCGCCGGAATCGACAAGGCATTCGTCGTCGGGACCTCCCGTGGCGGCCTGATCACCATGGCCCTGAGCGCCGTCCGACCGGAACTGATCGCCGGAGTGGTCCTGAACGACATCGGTCCGGTTCTTGAACCCGACGGGTTGAAGCGGATCCGCAGCTATGTCGGTCGGCTCCCTACCCCGCGAACCATGCAGGAGGCTGCCGACATGCTACGGCAGAGGTCGGCGAGCCAGTTTCCCCGCTACACGGAGGAGCAATGGAGAAAGCTGGCGCAGGGAACCTGGCGTGAGAGCGAGGACGGCCTCCGTCTCGCCTATGACCCCAATCTCATGAAGACGCTCGAAGGCCTCGATCTCGACGCGCCCCTGGCGGATCTGTGGCCCCTGTTCGAAGCCCTGAAGCCATTCTCCATTCTGGCGATCCGGGGCGCCAACTCCGATCTGCTGACGGCCGCGACCCTGCAGGCGATGCAGGAGCAGCATCCTCGCCTCATCGCCGTCACCGTGCCCGACCAGGGCCATGCACCTTCGCTCGATGGCGACCTCCTGCAGATCGTCAGGGATTTCATCGCCGGGACGGCGATCAGGGACTGAGGGCCGGCATCGTCTCCCCTGATCGATCTGGTCGGCTCCCGGTTCAGCCGCGTCATCCGGCTGGGTTTTCCTGATCGGAGAGTTCGCCAAGGAGCTCCTCGCCGTCATCGCCTGAAGCTTTGCGCGGGATCTCGTCTCGCGGCGCGGCAAAAGAAAAACCCCGGTGTCGCCACCGGGGTTCTCCTATCCAATCAGGCCGAGCCGATTAGAAGTCGCGCTGAACGCGCAGGCGGCCTTCCCAGGAGTCGCCGCTGTCGCGCAGGCGACCATCGACGAACTGCGGGTTGTTGGTATCGACGTTGGCGTAGAGAACCTCAACACCGATGTCGAGGCCAGCCACCGGCGACCAGATCACGTTGGTGCCGAGGCGCCACTCGTTGAAGTCGAAGTCGAAGCCGGTCAGAGCCTGAACCTGGTTGCCGTACTCGATGCGAGCATACGAACCGAAGACGTTCTGACGGATGGTCGGGGTCCAGTAGTGACGCAGACCACCGGCGATCGACCAGCCTTCACCCGTCTCGATGTCGCCATCGAGGCCGATGTAGGCATCAACCACGCGGCCCGTCACGTTGCTGACCGTGATGTTGCTGCCAGCGCCGAGGTAGGCGAGAGCGCCGTTAGCATAGGTGGCAGCGAGCCAGAGGGCGTCGCCAGCAGCCAGCATCGGCAGGTTGATCGAGCCCTGAGCCGTCACGGCATAGCCGTACTCGGTGTCCGGGATCGTGCCCTCGAGGATCGGGCCGTAGGCGGCCGTCAGGACGTTGCTGCGGATCTGGTGAGCCGCACCGGAGACCTGGAACGAACCCCAGGTGCCAGCGTACTTCAGGTTGGCGACGAGGTCGGGAGCGCGCTGGCCGGCCGAGATGTCAACACCAGCCACGAGAGGGCCGTTGATGATGACGCCGTCAGCAGCCGGAGCGAAGCGGCCTTCTTCAAGAGCCAGCGTGGCCGAGAAGCCGTTGCCGAACGAGAAGGTGTAGGCCAGGGCGTTCACGGTCGGAGC
>NZ_JAGPUP010000495.1:0-30129 GCF_018069605.1 Microvirga sp. HBU67558
CCAGTCTACCGCATCGTTCGCTTCGCCGCCCTCGCTCCCACATCACCCGTCAGAAATGGCCAAAGATACCATGCAGTCGGTCGGAGATTGGTTCACTCTTCGTCTCTTCAGATTTGGAAGGAGACAGGCCGATGCCTCAGATGGAACAAGCGCGCCCCGCTCAGGAGCAACCTATCGTCCTCGTGGCCCTGGAACTCAGCAAGTCGGCCTGGCTGCTGGCGACCCAGAGCTCGCCGAGCGGCAAGACCTCGTCACATCGCTTAGAGGGCGGCGACATCGTAGGGCTGTTGGCACTCCTTCGCCGCCTGCAAGCGCGCGAGCGGAGCGCCGCTCCTAATGAGGTTCAGATCGTCGTTGGCTACGAAGCCGGCTATGATGGGTTCTGGTTACACCGCCGCCTCACGACGGAGGGGATGACCTGCCAGGTGATGGACCCCGGCAGCCTGCAGGTCAATCGCCGCGCCCGGCGCGCCAAGACCGATCGGCTCGACGCCGCGATGCTGCTGCGGGCCTTGATGGCATGGTGGCGCGGCGACCGGGCCGCCTGTCACATGGTGCAGGTGCCATCCATCGAGCGGGAGGATGCCCGGCGCACGCACCGCGAGCGCCAGCGCCTGATTGCCGAACGCGTGCAGCACGTCAACCGTGTCAAAGGCCTGCTCGCCAGTCAGGGCATTGACGACTTCCAGCCCCTGCGGCAGGACCGATGGGAGCGCTTGGGCGGGCTGCGCACCGGCGATGGTCACGAACTGCCGCCCCGGCTGCGTCGCGAACTCGAGCGCGAGTTCAAGCGGCTGGAATTGGTGCTGGAGCAGATCGCGGTGGTCGAGGCCGAGCGCGACGCGGCGGTGACGGAGCCCGTGCCAGAGGATGCCGATGCGGAGAAAGTCGCCTGCCTGGCCCGCCTGGGCGGCCTCGGCACCGAGACGGCGACGATCCTGGTGCGTGAGGCGCTGTTCCGGCCCTTTGCCACCCGCAAGGAAGTCGCAGCCTATGCCGGGCTCACGCCCTGCCCGTTTGACAGCGGCCAGCGCCAGCGTGAACAGGGCATCTCGAAGGCGGGGAATCCGCTCCTGCGCAAGACGATGATCGAACTGGCCTGGCTGTGGCTGCGCTACCAGCCCGAGAGCGCATTGGCGCGCTGGTTCCATGAGCGGGTTGGTCCCGCCCGTGGCCGCATTCGTAAAATCAATGCCGTTGCCCTTGCCCGCAAGCTCCTGGTGGCCCTCTGGCGGTATCTCACCACCGGCGTCGTGCCGGAGGGAGCGCGGCTCAAGGCTGTCTGACAAAGGTTCGGCCGGCGCATCAGCACAGGATGCACCGGACGGGCGGGTGATGTGTGACCGGAGCTCGACAGGGTTTGCTGCCGTCGCCAAAGATGGGTCCCACCTCCTCAAGCCGGCTTGCCTGAATGAGGCATTTTGGTCAGGAACAGCTGTTCCGCCGGATACGAGTGGAAGATGCGAGCAACCTGCTCGCCTTGCCCGGCTTCCCCACCCGACCGCTGCAGCCCACAAGAGGGATTATGATGGTACTTGATCTTCCGCCTCATACGAGTCGAGCTAAGTGCTTGATTTGAAATAGACTTGTGCTGGGCCGCTAAGGCGGATGTGGGCTGTTTGACGATTCAGGAGCCCCGCCATGGATGCCTGATCCTACGCCAGCGATCTCACGGATGCCGAGTGGGTGTGGCTCGAGCCCCTGATCCCGCGCAGCCATCCGGCCGGGTGGCGGCAGACCTATCCGTTGCGGCGCATCGTCGATGCGATCTTCTATCTGCTGCGCACCGGAGCCCAATGGCGGCTGCTGCCGCATGAGTATCCACCCCGGTATGCTGTCTTCTATCACCATGCCCAGTGGCGCGACGCTGGCACCTGGGAGCACGTGACCCAGGTCCTGCGGGAGAGCTATCGGCGTACGATCGGCCGTCCTCCTCAGCCGACAGCGGCGATCATCGACAGCCAGTCGGTCAAAACCACTGAGATGGGTGGACCACGAGGGTACGATGGTGGCAAAAAGATCAAGGGCCGCAAGTGTCACTTGCTCGTTGATCCGCAAGGCACGCTTCTGAAGAACAAGGTGCATCCGGCCGACATCCATGATCGCGCGGGCGCCGAGCTCTTGTTGGAGGGTTTAGAGCATCTCTTCCCGGCCGTTGAGCTCATGTGGGCTGACACCGCTTATCGAGGACTGAAGGACTGGTTGTGCAGAGCGCTCGGATGGAAGCTATCCATTCCGCAACGCTGGTGGAGTGGCGGCGTCTGGAGCAGGCCGACGCGGAGCCGCCGACGCGCCCGAGTGGCTTTCAGGTGCTCGCGCGACGGTGGGTGGTGGAACGAACGATCAGTTGGCTCACCACCAACCGGGGGCTGGCCAAGGACTATGAGCGGCTCGTCGAGACCCGCGAGATGCTGCTCTATCCTGCGATGAGCCGCATCCTGCTGCGTCGCCTCACGCGAAAAGAAAGATAATTGCTCACCAGCCTCTGAGTTAGAATTCCTTGTGCGTATGCCCGCTTGGTTCGGGCAGCTCTGGCAAACAGCAGGCCTCGCTGAGTTCAGTAGCTGATCGGGCGACGCCCTGAGGTGGTGTTCAAATTAAAATTCCGTCTGGTGGCGAGCTAGCTCGTTGTGTTCCGTCGCAATTGGAATGGCAACATATTTCCTGCGTGGAGGGCAAACTACTTCGCTACCGACCTTATCAGGAGCAGGGAGCGTGTGCTTTCAACTACTGAGTTAGGCGCGACCCACGACGGCAAAGCCTCAACTTGCCTGATGCAACGACGCCTCTGAGGCCTTTGGTGTACAGTCCAGTCGCGAGTGAGACACAATCCTGATTTCGCAGGCATCCAACAGATGGTTCAAGTGCCAACGGGGATAGCGGGAATTCTCGTTGCCACTCCACCACCCGTTAATGGCAAGACGCTCTCGCTCAGAAGGTGCGTCCTCCACGGAGACCAGCAAGGCGGCCCACCATCAGCAACGTGAGGCCGGCATTCTCGCGCGAAGAATCCGGAACCGGGCTATTGGTCTTATGTACGGAACGTCCTGTGCACAGGTGTGATCTCAGATCCGGCGTGGCATGCCAGGGTGTAGACCGAGCGCCTCTACGGTTTCTGGCCGAACCAGGCTTAACGTAGCTTCAACGGCTTCACAGGGGCCGGACAAGGCCTTCTTGACCGCATTGATCGCTGCGGGTTGAGAGTCCGCCTGGACCAGATAGTAGGTGGCTGCTGGTCGGCCGACCTCACTCGGGATCTCCACCTTGACGGAATAGCATGGTAGCCGGTTGCCTGGCATTAACACCTCCTTCGAACTCGCCGGGTCTATATCATTCCTCTCCTAATTTAGGAAGAAAAACGCGGGCAAGCGCCAACGGAAGTTTGCGCGGCATGAGCCCGACGGCCTCTTGGTCGGATGATTGATCGCACGATTGAGGAGCGTCCTCGGCGCAAACCTAAGCATTGCATAGTTCAGGCGCCTCTGGGTGCGCGATTAACCGAGGTCCGGATCTGACTCGTTGAGAGCGCTCGCGTCGGCGGTCAATTCAGTGCTGTAGGCTCGACAGGCGGACTTTGAGGCTGTCGGCGACCTCACGCCGGCCGCGGCCAGTGGTCAGGTCAAGTCGCACCGCCTCATCCTGAAGCACTTTGGTTGAGCGTTTGCGGGGCATGGAGATCCTCGTTGGCTATAAGAGTGCTCGCCATTTTTCCGAAGCAAGGCCAGTCATTCCCGGGCGTACCCTCAATCGTCGGTATGGGGTCATCGGGGGGGCAGTAGGGCCACCGATGGCGAAACGGCCGTCGGCGACGTCACTCCCGGTCATATCCTCCCACGGAAGGCCGTTGATAGGACCAAAGATGTCAATACCTGCAGACATCGAATTCTCCTTAGATCAAAGAATGCCACGGTGCCTTTATGCCTCTCGTCGGATGATCAGGGCAAATCTCTTTTCTCGATCCCCCTCACGATGCCACCGATGCCATCAATCGCGTCTCCGCTGGCCGGCAAGGATCCCGGAGTCATTAGATGCCGTAATGGCCCTGCCGCTTACGAGTTAGCGGAGCGGAGAGGCTGTTCCTCAGAGCGATGGTGTTGAAGCGAGGTCCGAGCGGATCGGCCTCCATCATCATGAGGGACAGCCATGGACGACTATGGCGGACTTGATGTGTCGTTGGAACTGAGCCGCGTCTGCATCCTCAATGGCTTCGGCCAGAATGCGGAGGCGAACGTCGCCAGCGAGCCTGAGGCACTGACGGCCTTTTCACGCCAGCCTGAACCGGCCGCTTACCCGCGCCGGCTTGGAGGACGGGCCACTCTTGCAGTGGCTCAATACCAGCCCAATGCAGGCCGGGTTCGAGGTCGTGCTGCTGGCTGGGAAATACGCGGTCATTCTGCATCGCGTGCTGATCGACGGCACCACCTTCCGCTGGAGCCGGAGGGTGTTGCCGCCGAGAGGGAAACAAACGTTAAGAACGGAGCGAGCCGAAGACCGCCTCGACGGGACGGGGCCTCCGCCACGCCGATTACAACAGTCGACCTGGATCTGGCCAGAACATCTTCCAGGTGCGCGGTCGACGGCGCGGACCACACTGCGGCTTGCAGGAAGCTGCTCGCAAAGAGGTGCTGTCGATATTTGCACAGCTCTCAATCCGACTCGAGCGCAGCCATCCACGATGTGGATGCGTTCCATCGACAGAAACGATTGTACTACTCTCTTGAGATCTTGCACAGACAGCAGGGTCGAACGCGCACTCATCTCCACTGATTCCGTCGAATGACGAGTGCCGCGCCACACCGCCCACAAGGGAAAGTCTCGCAAGCACCCTGAAGCGATGTGGGACCAATACTGAAAAATGAATTGTAACAAGTCACGTCTCAAAAGCAGGTGCTCTAGTTCAGCCGGCCAAGCCAAGAACGCCGTCCTCGCGACTCGGTCGACCAGCGGGCCGGTCGCACTATAGCTCACGCGATTGAAGGGAAATTAATGGTGGATCAACTCACAAAGGTAGCCGCTGCTAAGAGCAAACATTACGCAACGTTGGAGCGGACCATGAGGTCTGCTGCGGCCATGCCAGATGGCGGCGGGATGGGGGCCTCCGCAAAGTTGTCCTCTCGTGACAACGACGCGCTGGGAGCGACGGGCCTCGCTAGGCCCGAATGGACAATCGACAGCCACATCACCCAGATCGGTTGCGAGGCTCAAGCAGATCTCAGGCGCCCACGACATAGTGCGGATCCTACGAGGCTCGCTTGCTAATGTCTCATTAGGCGAACGCTCCTTCGGCCCCGAACTGATAGGCTGCATGCCTTCGGTCGTGGCGCCCCTCACCCGAAATGGAACCACTAATTCGGTCGCGGCGGCACCCGACCTGTCCCTCAGCCCACCGACCGAATTCCTGCGGAATATCGCACGCCAGGATAAACCCGCGTGATGCTCGCGTGCCTCGGAGCTTCAACTCGTGCAAGAAGCGCGCTGATGGCGCCAGAAGTGCTTCGCGACGTTGCACCGTACTGCTGCTGATCGAGAGAGTGTGTACGGCTGCGGTGAAGCGTCACGATAAACCCGCAGCGTCCTCCGCCACGGCCCTCGGACGGATCGCGGCACGGCCACAACGAGCAGAACTAAGACGCCTCTCAGTGAATCGAAGATCGCTACGAGACGTTTACTGCCTATGAGGATCAGATGATGGCATTAACTGCGAACACCACGACACCGTTCGCTCAGTCTCCTCGGGCCGACGGCCTGCTTAAAGGGCCGGTGCTTTTCGTCATAAAGGTGCACAGAGATAGGATACCCTCGACGCTTCTGAGCACCGGCCACGTTTTCTGGTTCCAAGGAACAGACGGCGAGGCGGCTACTCTCGTCGACGTCAACGGCAACAGGTTCAACGTTCGGGATACGCCGCCCTGCACGCTCGCGATATTGGCCGACCCAAGCGCTCCAGAAGGTGAGCGAGGCCAGTTGCTCGACTGGCTACGCAGCCGCGGATTACAGCATCAGCCCGCCCTGATCGAGTGGGACGCGGGTCAGCAGTCAAGCGCGATGGCGCGCCTCGTAGAAGAGCTCATAAAGCTACTTGTCACGAGCGCTCACCGGACCGTTGAGGCAAACCGCGAGCTTCTGAAGCTGCGCATGTTCAATGCCGATCTTCAGGACAGTTTCGCTGCTGTCGAGAGTTATATGCAGCTACAAGGATTGCAGCCCTTCGACCTAGCATTCTCGAACGAGCCTTTGAGCAATCCATCACAGCCCAACGTGCTTGCCCATTCGTCGCCCGAAGGGATCTCACAGATTCTCCCCGTTGCAAGCACTGCAGTCAGTGCAATCGCTATCCATTTCGAGCGTCTAGATCCTCACCAGGAGGCCGAACTGCGCGCCGATCTCGTGAGCCTTGAGGATCGATGCACGATTGATAGCTGGATCGTCCCGTTGTCGAGCTTGGATGTCGGATGGAATTTTCTTGGCCTGACTCGCACGCTAGGCGGCATCCCCCGTAGCCTGGAAGTCCGTCTGCAAGTCACCGGCATGGACGGTGAGCCACCTCTACTGTCGCTCGGCGGACTTCAACCAGTCGACATGTTTCAGGTCCGTGATGCAGACACCGAACGCCCGCTTGTGAAGAACAGTATCGCCCTGCAGATCTGGTGCGGGCTGCCGGGCGTGTCCCTCCCTACATGGGCGAACTACTTCCCCGCCCACTCGGAACAGGGCTCTACACCCGGCTTCCGGGAGGTGTCGCTCTCTCCAGGAACCCTGGATCTTGCGAGTCACGCCAACTGCGATGAGATCTCCTTTGAGTTCCCCGCTATTCTCGCTCTGCCACAAGAGAGAGCGGTCGCGTGTCATCCACCGGAAACCGGAATGACAATCGGTATGCTTCCGACCGTGTGCCCTCCAGCGGCTCGGCGTGTTTCCGCGAGCGCCTCAATTTCCAACGAGAAATCAAACGATGTAGACTTCGCAATCGTGGTCGCCAATGACCTCGCTAGGACTCGTGAGCTGCTCGAGGAGAAGCGCGCTCCAAGCGCTGGCGAAGCCTTTTCCGGCTGGAGCCGTGTCGCTAATACGGATACGGTAAGGGTAAGCGCCTTCGTGTCGGAGCAAGTCGCGTCCCCCCAGAGCATCTACATCGCGACTCGCATGACGACCCCCGGCGTCAACAGCTTCGCTTGGGCAAAGTTTAGAGACTTCAGCATTCTGGTGGACAGGTAACGCAGGTATGTCAGAAGCAGTGAGGGTACTCAAGCGAGATATCGGGGAAACTGATGCGTCCTTTTCGCCGACCGTGGCCGTCGTCATCCCGGTTTACAAGCATTCCGCTCTTCTCGCCGAGGCCGTCGAATCCGTTGTTCGGCAGCAAGCGCCGTTCGAAATCGCCGCCGTGATTGTCGACGATGGCTGCCCGTTTCCCGAGACAGCTCACATCGGGCAAAGCTACGCGCTCACTCATCAGAACGTCTTCTATTTGCGTAAGCTGAACGGCGGTCTAAGTTCCGCTCGCAACTATGGTATTGAGTTCGCGTTACGGCACTTCGCTGGGCTCGACGCAATTTACTTCTTGGACGCTGACAACAGGATCACGCCGACCGCGATCGGCGAAGCGCTTAGGTATATGCGAAGGAAGGGTCAGATCGACTGGGTCTATCCCAATATCGACAAGTTCGGGATTGAGTGGAACGGGAACTACATGACCGACTACTCTCGACTACTTCATGTCACATTCGACAATATTTGCGAGGCTGGTAGCCTTGTATCGCGCCGTCTGCTCGAGACCGGCATCCGCTTCGATGAGACGATGAAGTCGGGCTTCGAAGACTGGGACTTTTGGCTTCAAGCAATCGGACGGGGCTTTAGGGGGGCAAACTATCCCTACTTCGGCTTCGAATATCGACAGCGGGCCGAGAGCATGCTTAGAGACTCAAATCGGACTCGTGAAGGAATTCTGGCGCGCATTCGCCAGAAGCATGAGAGTCTCTTCAGAGCGGACACATTGCTCGCCTGGGAGCACAATGAGGCACCGCGCTACGCTGCAGTGGGAGTTGGCACGAGCGTGGTGGATCTGTTCACAGACCCAACGATTGGCCGTCAGAGCCTAAGCCTTGAGGGCTATGTGAAGCAATTCTGGGCGGCAAAAAGTGAACCCGATACCTTCGGCGTGCCACCTTTCCTGCTCTGGATGACAGGGGAGCATCGCGATGCAGTAACGCGGCTCGGACTCGTCCATAATCTGCTTTGGCTAGCAGAAAGGCTCTGCCAGGAGCATCACTTTGTGGCGATCCGCTTCGAGAGCAACAACGCTAGCATCAATGTAAAAGTTCGTGCAATCGGGGAGGTAGGGAAACTACTCGACAAGTCGGTGGGGTGGATGTGTGGGCTTGACGTCCTCTCGAACTGTGTCGACGATCAATCTGAAGACTGGATTCGCTCGTTGCGTAGTCCTTCGCCCTCTCCTAAGGTCGCGGAGATTGTTATCAGCGGACCCTTCACGCCGGCCGAAATGCAAGGTTCGGCACTCTCGCCTACCACTGCTGTGTTCGCGACACTTGGGGCTCTGCGCGACTCTGGGTACAACCGTCAGCAGCGCGTTCGTTGGACCTGGCGCTCCAAGTATTTGCCAAGCCGTGCTCATTATTTCGAACTGCTTCGCTCTGCTGTCGGAGCCATGCCTGTAATGCCACGAGTGCCCAACACCGGAGATCCGGTAAGGGTCGGGTTCCTCTTGCCCATAGCGGCCTTCGGCGGCGTCGAGAGGGCCACCTATGCAGTGGCGCGAGTGCTTAAGGCCGCCGGATGCGAGGTCCACCTCTTCATATTCGGAGAGCCGGTTTACAACAGAATTCCCGAGAACGATGGGGTTTTCAAGACCGTCAATTTCTTTGCCGACGACTATCCGCTTTGGGGCGGCCCTCACACCTATTCGGGGCACGAGCTCATGATGGGGCATGATGAGGCTGCCAAATCGGAACAGCTCCTTGGCTTTCTCGCTGGCCTCGATGTGGTTATCAACAATCAGGTTGCACCCGTCAATGCCGCGCTTGGCACGCTTCGTCGCCGCGGCGTGAAAGTTCTCAACTACGTTCACGTGCTCGACAGAACGAGCTTGGGACGTGCTGCAGGTCACCCCTATTTGTCGCTGGCCTTTGAGCACGTCTACGATGCCGTCCTGACTTGCTCGAGGGACATGGCCGAGTGGTTGCACAGCATGGGCATACCGGATGCGAAGCTGATACACATTCAGAACGCCCCCAGCTACCCATTGCCCGAGAACGAGCGGAATCTCGTTCTCGAAGAGCGTTGGCGGCGGCCGAACCGTGACCGTCTCAACGTTCTCTTTCTTGGCCGCTTAGATCGTCAAAAGGGCATTGAGCGTCTGTTCTTGGCCGCACGCGACCTGCAGCTGCGGGCTGGTCCAGCAGACTGGCGCATCATCGGCAGCGACGTTATAGATAGGGACGCATGTGGCTCCTGGCAGACCCGCTTCCAGCAAATTGGCGTGCAAGTAGAGCCTCCGGTCTATGCGGCCCGAGACCTCAACAAGGCCTTCGCTTGGGCTGATGTCATCTTGCTCCCCTCACGATGGGAGGGCGCCCCGCTGACCATCCTCGAAGCTCAGCGCCTAGGGTGCGTGCCAATCGCTACCGCGGTCGGCGCCGTCGGAGAACTCATCGAGCATCGCGTCGATGGTATTCTGATCGACGCGACTAATGACAGCGCTGTTGCACTGGAGCTCATTGCTGCGATTGAGGGGTTTGCCCGCGACCGGTGCGAGCTCCGCCGTATGGCCGAGACGGCCGCCGAGCGCAATGCGACGCTGGTCTGGGGCCGAACTGTAGAGCCGCTCGTGCGGCAAATTGCGGGTTGGTTCCCCGACCGTATGTCCCACGTCTTCTCAGACACCGACGGGTCCGATACCTCCGGGTGCGTGCCGTCGACCGAAGTAAACCGGATCATAGTTTCAGACGCGGCGGCGCGGAGACCTGTGCGCGCGCCAGGCGGCGAAGTACGCTAGCAGTGGCAGCGCACGGGTTCGCACATACTGTAATCGAGATATATAGCGAGTAGTCCGATGAAACGACTCTTTGTGCTGAATGGCGGCGCGGCCGTAAAGCCTGGCAATAAGGCTGCTTACCTGAAGATCGAAGATCCACTCGTCGCCTTCGAAAACCGCGGAATCAACACTGGCGACGTGCTCGTCTATGACGCCATGCTCAAGGCGTTGAATTATGACCAGATTACTAACCTGCAGTTTGCCCATGCGGCCAATGTAGAGTTGTGGCCACAGGAACATTGCGATGCCACAGTAATCCGGGGCTCCAATTACCTAGCTGAGAACGTCGACCTTGGCCATGTCGCCCCGCTTCTCAAAAAGCTGCCGGGGCCGATCGTGCCCATAGGCGTCGGCGCGCAGACGTCCGTATATAAAAAACTCGCAATTCCGCGTGTCACAGCGGAGGCGTGGAGGATTATAGCCGATAAATGCGAGACTATCGGCGTTCGCGGCTTCTACAGCGCCGAAGTGTTCAATGACCTCGGCATAAAAAACGTCCGTGTTATCGGCTGTCCGAGCTTCTACCGATCACTGCTTCCGTCAATTGATATCAAGCCCATCGATCCAACGAACGCACGGGTGGGACTAACACTCAATAAGTATCTCTCCGCCGACTACGCGACGAACGCGACCAAGACGAACCGTATTCAAAGAGCATTGATCGGCGAGGTCGCTAAGCGTGCGTCGAGCCGCCTCTACTCGCAGGGAGAGCGCGAGGAAACGCTCGCAATCTATTCGTCCGGTAAGCAGAAGCAGGATCATGTTCGCTCGATCCTGTCCAAGTTCAATCTCGTCGGGCATTCCGAAGCAGAGAGGCTGCTCAGCGAGCGCATGGTAGCGTTTTTTGACGTCGATCAGTGGGCGAATGATGCGGCTAGCCATGTGGATTTCATGATGGGTTTTCGCCTGCATGGCAATGTCATAGCCCTGCACCAAGGAATTCCGTCGGTTTTTTTTACCTACGATTCCCGGATCCGCGAGCTTGCTTCGTTATTTGCGGTGCCTTCTATCGAGGTCGAGGACTACATGCCCGTCGACCTAGAGGCCCTCTTGGAAAAGGCCGACTTTTCGAAGTTTCAGCACGTCTACCCGCTGAACTATGCCGAGTATTATCGGTTTCTAACGGAGAACCGACTCAGCCATGTGCTTGCGCAGCCACTGATCGCACCAGCAGACAATCCACTCTCGGTACCTAATTCGATCGAAATTGACCATAGCACCGGTGACCTCATCGGCTGGTTCCGAAGTGAGATCGACTCGATGACCTCTGAGATTGAACTGTTGCGCAGTCGGGCCTGGAACCTGGAAGTCAAGCTGCGCAGTTCGAACGGCTTGGGGGCGGACGGCGCTGCGGCAAAGAGTTCGGTCGGACCGGAGAGACGTCCATGAAGGATCCCGACGCGTTGAGCCGTCGGTCTTTCTTACAGACGGTGACCTGTGGCGCGGTCTTGGGCGGGTCCCTCAACCGGTGCAGATCCGCTTTTGCGCAAGGTTCGTCGCAGCCTGCCCCGCTGGCGGAGCTCGGCGGCCGTTGGCGGCTTTCGTTCCTCGACGACTTCGCAAATGCCGCTCACTTTGACCGTTACTGGGTACGCGTAACCGATCGCGGTGGTGATCACCAGACAGTGCGTTTGCCAGAGAACGTCGCGGTATCGGACGGCGGGCTCCATCTCAAGCTCGGTCACGGCAATGACGAGCAACGGCCCTACACAGGAGGCTTTGTTCAGTCGCGGTCCTTCCGTCAGTGCTTTGGCTATTTCGAATGTGAGATGCGTATCGCGAACGAGACAGGCGTCAATAATGCGTTTTGGCTGACCTCTGACCATGCGACTGAAGGCGACGCGCGGTTCGAGCTTGATATTGCCGAGGCGAAATATCCTAACCTCATCCAAGTCGCCGCGCGATCCTGGCGCCCACGTCGCGTCACCTGGTCCGCCACGTCTCGACCGGGCGCGAAACTCTCTGAAGACTTTCATTGCTATAGCATGTTGTGGACGGAGCAGGAGTTCCGCTTCTTCTTCGACGAAGTTCCAATTTATTCAGTGGCGAACACGTTCGCGCACACTCCAGCTATGGTCCTGTTCAGCAATGCTGTTGCGTCCTTTGCTGGCAAGTCCGACGGGCATGTTGAAGGCTCAGAGACATCCATTCGAAGAGTCCGGGTATTCGAAAAAGTTGGCTAGCGAGCAGTTGAGGTTACATGACTGATGAACTCATTTCGACGCGTCGTGTGGACACGAGCAGGAAGTTCCTGTTAGGCAAGGACGACTGGATCTTCCTTGATCGCGACTCAAATCGGGTTATCGACCAGATCTCCGGCCGGTATGCGCTCGACGAGCGGGGGATCGAGACTTGGTGCCGGCTTATTCACGAACGGGAGGAGTATGCCGCGTCCGTCGGAGCACAGCATATCATGCTTGTTGCTCCGAACAAGGAACTCGTCTATGCTGAAAAGTTGCCGGACGGAGTCGAGGTGTCCGAGCACCGAGCTGTTAGGCAGATTATCTCGGCGCTACGCCGAGGCCAAGGGCCTGAAATTTGTTACCCGCTTGAGGCGATCAAAAGGGTAAAGCCGCTCGGGTTTGCTTATCCGAAAACTGATACACACTGGAGCGGGCTCGGTGCCTATATTGGCTATCTCGCTACCTGTGATCAATTGTCAGAGGCCGGCGTCCATTTGCGCATGATCGATCCGTCGCGAGTGACATTCGAACCAGTTTCCTACGTGGGTGATCTTGGCGCGAAGCTCGATCCTCCCGCGTCGGCCCCGACGCTGGCGGCACGCATCAAAGATGCATCAGGACACTTGGTCTTCGACAATCGAGTTCCAAACCGTGGCCGGATGAGGATCTTCAACAATACTAATGCGATGCTCCCGCGCTGCGTGATGTTTGGTGACTCGTTCGGCGGCAACCTGTTGCCCTTCCTGAAGGAGTCATTCAGTATACTTGTCTACATATACGGGAATGTATTCGATCGTGAAATCATCGAGGCATATAAGCCGGATGTTGTTCTCACCCAAGTTGTCGAGCGGTTTCTCGTCGAACCGCCGGTCGATTCGCGATACTTCACTTATATGTCGGTGGTCCGCTCTAAGCTGAACCTGCTGTCGGCTCGCGATCTCGCGAAGCTGAGGATAGATGTTGCTCGAGCCGACCCCGCCATCGTTCCGATGCGTTCGGTATATGAAGCGATGCTGCAAGTTCATGCTGGCTGCGAGCTCGATCCGGCTCTCGTTTCGGTACTACGGCGGCATTCGGATAATCCCGAGGCGAACTATATGGCGTCGGTGGCGCTTTCGAGAATGTCCGAGCGCCTCGAGGAGGCGAGTGACTGCGCGGCACGTGCGGTTGCAGCGCAGCCTCAGAACCCACGATTTCGGCACCAGCTTGCCTTGACGTTTATTCGGCGCAATGACTTGGCTCTCGCCGAGGCACAACTCCGCCACGCCATCGAACTCGATCCGAGTATCGACTGGTGGAAGTACCAGTTGGCACAGGTCTTGTTTAGGCAGCGGAGACATGATCTCTGCTGTGATGTGCTCATGGAGTGTGTCGAGCGCGATCCGCATTCGTGCACCATTTGGCAACTTCTCGGGCGATGCCACGAGGCACGTGGCCATATTGAGGAAGCCGCAGGAGCCTTTCAGTGCGCCGCTGAAGCGAAACCGGACTGGGCTTGGCCGCTCCTGAAGTTGGCCAACCTGCGTATCAAGACAGGGACAAGACCTGATCAGGGCCTCGCCGCAACGAGCCGTCTTCTCGAGATCGCTCTTGAGCCCCGGCAAAGAGCCGAGGCGTATCTGCTGCGCGCTCGCCTCTGGGAGATGGAGAAAAGGCTTGAGTTGGCAGTCGATGCTGCGAGCAGAAGTGTGGAACTCTGTCCGGACTGGGACTGGGCGAAGACTGTTCGAGACCGCCTTGTCGCCATTGAGGGCCATTCCGGACGTCAGAGTGTTGCCGCGGCGCCGGAAAGCGCCGCGTCATGATCGCTCTCATCCGTCTTCTTTATCGCTGTGCGGTCAGAGAAGCCTCCAGGACAGGGCCGAACTCAAGACAGCCGGGGAGGGGAACTCCCATGATCCAGAGCGAACCCAATCGTGCTGCATGGTACGAGGTGTTTGCCGCGGACAGAGTCGCAAGGGCGGCCCAAGCGGTGATCGTCGTGGCTTGCTCTAGCGAACAGTGGCCGGCGTCTGACCCTGTCTACGTCGCTCTCACGCGGCGCACGGGATTTACCTTCGCAATCCTTTTCGATGGCGGCTACCCCTCTCTCGAGGTGGCCTAATTATGACGTCGCAAGATCGATACCCAATCGGCCGCCTCTACAAGTGAAAATTGGGCCTCCGCACTCTCCGGAACGGTGGACACCAGATTAGTTGTAGCTGGTGTCGTGATCCGCCATGAAGTCAGGCCGGCAAGGATAAGTCCATGTTCCCGGAGGATTGGATGGGCAAGCGCATCCGGCGCAGACCGATCACCCCGCTGGTTCTACCGTGATTAGTAAAGTTGATCGTTTCGATGGGAATATCCATGCTACGGGTTACTGCACACGATGCGTTTTAAGGGACTTGATCTTAATCTTCTCGTGGCTTTCGACGCTCTGATGACTGAGCGCAACCTCACGGCGGCCGCGCGCAGCATCAACCTGAGCCAGCCAGCTATGAGTGCGGCCATCGGCCGGTTGCGCGCCTATTTTCGCGATGAGCTATTCACGATGATGGGTCGCAAGCTTGTTTTAACGCCGCGCTCGGAAGGCCTCGCTCCCGCTGTACGTGAGGCTCTACTGCACATCCAACTCTCCATTATATCCTCGGACCGGTTCAACCCGGCTCAATCGGACCGCCGCTTTAGGATCATCCTTTCCGATTTCATGACGCTCATATTTTTAAGTAAGGTCGTCGAGCGTGTCGCTCGCGAGGCTCCTGCCGTCAGATTTGAGCTGTTGCCCCCAGATGATGACCCTGCTGAGCCTCTCAGGCGCGGCGAAATCGACTTTCTAATCCTTCCGGAAATGTTCATGTCGAACGCACATCCTAAAGCGGCGCTTTTTGATGAGACGCTTGTGTGTGTTGGCTGCGGCGCGAACATGCAGTTATCGCAGCCTTTGACGTTCGAGAGGTATATGTCGATGGGGCACGTTGCGGTCAGGTTCGGGCGGACGCAAAAGCCGACCGTCGAGGACTGGTTTCTGCTTGAGCACGGTCTGAAGAGACGGGTCGAGGTTACCGTGCAGGCGTTTAGTATGATTCCGCCCGTGCTGTCTGGCTCCGATCGTATAGCGACCATGCCATTTCGTATGGTTAAGCATCTCGCAAAGACAATGCCCTTGCGGTTCGTCGAACTTCCACTGCCGCGTACTGGGTTCACCGAGGCCGTTCAGTGGCCTGCCCTCCACAACTGCGATCCGGCAAGCCTTTGGATACGAGAGGTGCTGTTGCAGGAAGCGTCCCGCACGGCTTCTGAGCTATAGCGCAGTTTTGTCGATCGGGCCGCGCAGGTGACGCTATTTGCTGGCCTTGTAGGGACATCAATGCCACCCTTTCACCTGACACTGGCAGTGATCTTCGGCAACTGGCTCTTGCGCATCAGCCGCCGCGGGCTTTTCGCGACCGCTGTCACTAGCTTGAGCACCAGTAGGCGAGCCGTCGTCGGAGACAGTGAACGCTTGGTTCGCCCGGCCTGACGCCGGCGTGTCGCGAGCTCGCTTTTGGTGAGGCGCGCCGTCCGAAAACCGTTCCAGCGCTTGACGGGCAAGTCATAGAAGGTCGGCAGCGCCCGTTAATCCTTGCGCATACCTGATTGAGTTCACCTGGGCTTGCATTGAGCATCCGGAAAAATAATGGCGCATTGTCAGGCAGGTTCGGGGCCGAGTCGTCGATGTGCGCGCGACTATCTCTGGGTTGCTGGGGCCCAATACTGCGGAAGTCGGTGAGGTCTTCACGTAGGATCTTAATGGTCCGAAGGCTTTTGATGCGTTAAGAGATCTCTTGGCTTTAACGCCATGATGAAGGCAATCTTCACTTCACTGTTGGCCGCACGATGCGCCCGACAATGCGGTCTGTGGCTCGTAAGAGCGGCCGGGCCCATGCTGAAGCTCTCATGTTTCGAGCCTAGGATGTGCCAGTCAGGCAGTGCTCACGTGATCATTCGCTGAGGTATATCTGGCGGAACTTTGGCGCGTCGTAGCCAAAGGCCCGACGCGTGATCCTCAACTCGTGCGCGCTGTCGCTGATCCGGACCGGCCCAATCCTGAGACCACCACACCGGTTCATCAGGTACTGGTCGGGATCATTGATCACCTGGATGAGCAGATTGCAGGCTTTGGCCAAGACATCCCGGAGCAAGCTACAGAGGATGAGATGGTGCGGCGGCTGAGCGGCGTCGCGGGTGTCGGTCCGGCCATTGCGATGGCTCTGGCCGCACTTGCCCTGGCGCCTGAGACCTTCAAGCACGGCCCAGACTTTGCCTCCGGGATCGGTTTGACAGCTCTCCAGCGCTTGGTCGGAGGCAAGCAGAAGCTTGGTGCTGCTTCCACGATGGGTGCGCAGACTTAGGTCGCCTGCTGGTCATAGGTGCGAAAGCCCTTGTGAGTTTTGCGCCGTTAATGGAGCTCCGGCAGGCCCTTGGGTGGCGCGCATAGGAACGCGTAATCCCGATGATGGACTTGCTCCGATTTTGATACTGCTGGCGAATGGGTTGGAGCCCTTGAGGCAGGGATTGGCGTTCTGGGTTTGAGGGGGCAGCCCACTATCCCGGAGGTCCTCATGTCGCTCCGCCCGATCCCGTGCCGTGATGTCCCGGCCGCAACGGCAGCCGTCGCCCGTGCCGCGTTCCCGCATGGCATCCCCTATCTGCGCCTGCGTGACCACCTTGGGACGATCTTTACCGATGCCCAGTTCGCGTCTCTCTTCGCCCCTTGCGGGCAGCCGGCCGAATGCCCGTGGCGACTGGCGCTGGTGAGCGTGCTGCAGTTTGCTGAGAACCTCTCTGATCGGCGGGCGGCTGATGCGGTCCGCAGCCGCATCGATTGGAAATACCTGCTGGGCCTGGAACTGACCGACCCTGGCTTCGATGCCTCTGTGCTGAGCGAGTTCCGCGGTCGTCTGGTGGCGGGAGGCTTGGAAGAGCAGCTCCTCGATACACTTCTGGTCCTATGCCGGGAGCACGAGCTGCTGAGCGCTCGAGGCGGTCAGCGCACCGACTCGACCCATGTGCTCGGGGCGGTTCGTTCGCTGAACCGTCTCGCCTGCGTGACCGAGACCATGCGGGCGGCCCTCAATGTCTTGGCGTCCACGGCTCCCGCATGGTTGCGCGCTCATGCCAATCCCGCCTGGATCGAGCGCTCTGGCAGGCGGGCTGACGACTATGACGTCCCGCAAGGCGAGGCGAAGCGGCGCGCCCATGCCGAGCAGATCGGGCGCGATGGTCATCAGCTGCTGGCGGCCATCATGGCTCCTGGTGCACCGATCTGGCTGCGTGAGATCCCGGCCATTGAGCTGCTGCGGCAGGTCTGGGTGCAGAATTTCTGTCTCACCGACCAGGCTCAGACCGGAGAACCTGGGGCGGGCGCATGCTCTGAGACCACTCCCCGGGTGCGGTGGCGTACCGAGCATGAGGGATTTCCGCCCTCCCTGCTGATGGCTGGGTCACCCTACGATCCAGAGGTCCATTATGCCAATAAGGGGACGACAACCTGGGTCGGCTACAAGGTTCATCTCACCGAGGCTTGTGACGAGGGCGGCCCGCACCTGATCACGCATGTGGAGACCACGCCGGCGCCCATCGTTGATCGTGATGCTGTCGAAGATATCGATGCGGCGCTTGAGGCCAAAGGTCTGCTGCCCGCCACCCATCTTGTCGATGCCGGCTATGTCGCGGCCGACCAGCTCGTGGCCAGCCGGAAGAAAGGCGTGCGGCTCCTGGGGCCGGCCCCTAAGGACTACCAGTGGCAGGCCCAGTCCGGCAAAGGCTTCACCGTGCAGGACTTCATCTTCGATTGGGGCCGGCAAGTCGCGATATGTCCGGCCGGGCACGAGAGCCGGAGCTGGCGTCCCGATTACTGGCAAGGACGAACCGCCTTCAAGGTGCGCTTCTCGACGACCCACTATCGTCCCTGTCCGTTGAAGCCACAGTGTACCCGGAGCGACCGGCGCCTTCTGACGCTGCGCCCTCAGGAGGAGCACGAGACACTGGCATCCGCACGCGAGCGTGAGGCACTCCCGACCTTCAAGCAGGACTATCAACAGCGCGCCGGGATCGAGGGAACGATCTCGGCCGGGGTCCGTGCTCTGCACCTGCGGCGCTCCCGCTACATTGGGTTGGCCAAAACGCATCTGCAACACGTGCTGACGGCGGCCGCCATGAACCTCATTCGGCTCGGGGCTTGGTTCGCTGGCACGCCGCTCGCACGAACTCGGCAGTCCGCATTCACCAAGCTCATGATGGCTCCCATCCCAGCGTGATGAATTCGCCAGCAGTATCCTTTCCGAAGCAAGTCCACACACCCTCTGCGCCGTCATGGCGAGAGCCGGGATGCAGTAGGCTCCCGTCGCTGTGAACGAACCGCCTGCTACTCTGAGGTGCTGGGATGTGGGAAGATTATGGGAGAGACGGCGCAGTGATCGATGAGACAGGACGAGCACAAGAAACATTGTGACATGCGCTCCAGCAACGTGCTTATGCTTTGGACCTGATCCGGTAAAATCCGGGCGCGGCCTATGACCCGCCGCGTCAGAGGCCGGACAAATGTCCACAACCGACTACGCGTTGCACCGAACCCGAAAATTGTTCCTGCGCCAGACTGGGGGTCCATACATGTCGGAAATGGAAGGGCTGGAACATATTCTGCGACAGGGCCTCTCCGTCGATGAAGCTGGCATGCCTACAGGCCTCCATTTGGACGTGCGTTGATCCAACTGTGTGTACACTATTAGATCGCTACGCCCCGCGGGTCTTCAGTAAGATCAATGAAAAGTGGTCACAAGCATCGCCATCCGGCACCCTCAGTCGAATTTGTCGCGTCCGTGACACGGGCTTGTTTCAATCCGCCCCTTCCTTCCCTGGGCTAAGTATCTGATAGAGTATAATAAAAATCATCCTTTGGCTTGATTGGTCAAATTGGCACAACTCTTGAAACTCCATCGTCGTAGGGCCGGCTGGTGTAGCCGACTTTTATTCATGTCCTGGGTGACATGACAACCGACGAAATAGAGGAGGAAAACAACATGGCAGGTCTGCGTCAGATCGCATTTTATGGGAAAGGAGGTATCGGCAAGTCCACGACCTCCCAAAATACGCTCGCCGCCCTTGTCGAACTTGGGCAAAAGATCCTCATCGTTGGATGCGACCCCAAGGCCGACTCCACCCGCCTGATTCTGAACTCGAAGGCGCAGGACACGGTCCTTCATCTCGCGGCAGAGGAAGGCTCAGTGGAAGACCTTGAGCTCGAAGACGTGCTGAAGGTGGGCTACAGAGGAATCAAGTGCGTGGAGTCCGGCGGCCCCGAGCCGGGCGTTGGTTGTGCCGGTCGCGGCGTCATCACCTCGATCAACTTCCTTGAGGAGAACGGCGCCTACGACGATGTCGACTATGTCTCCTATGACGTTCTCGGCGACGTGGTGTGCGGTGGCTTCGCGATGCCGATCCGCGAGAACAAGGCCCAGGAAATTTACATCGTAATGTCAGGCGAGATGATGGCGCTGTATGCCGCCAACAATATCGCTAAGGGCATCCTGAAATACGCCCATGCAGGCGGCGTGCGGCTTGGAGGCCTGATCTGCAATGAACGCCAGACTGACCGCGAGCTCGACCTCGCCGAGGCGCTGGCATCCAGGCTCAATTCCAAGCTCATCCACTTCGTGCCGCGCGACAACATCGTCCAGCACGCCGAGCTCAGGAAAATGACTGTAATCCAATATGCGCCGGACTCGAAGCAGGCCGGGGAATACCGCACGCTGGCCGAAAAGATCCATGCCAATTCGGGCCAAGGCACAATCCCGACCCCGATCACTATGGAGGAGCTTGAGGAGATGCTGCTCGACTTCGGCATTATGAAAACCGACGAGCAGATGCTCGCCGAGCTTCAAGCCAAGGAAGCGACGCTGGCCCAACATTAACCATTAGTCCCGACAGGGAGCGCCGACCTTGACTCGGTGGCATCTCCGTGAACGACGCCTCGTCTGTGAGGCGCCATGCCAACCTAAAAAAGGGGCAGATCCTATGAGCCTCGACTATCAGAATGACGTCACTTTACATGAGAAGCTTATCGAGGAAGTGCTGTCGCACTATCCAGACAAGTCGGCGAAGCGCCGTAAGAAGCATCTCAGCGTCGCGACAAGCGGAGGTGAGGCTAGCGAGGCGGACACGACCGATCTCGAATGCGATGTCAAATCGAACATCAAGTCCATTCCAGGCGTGATGACGATCCGCGGCTGCGCCTATGCGGGCTCCAAAGGTGTAGTGTGGGGTCCGGTCAAGGACATGGTCCACATCTCGCATGGACCGGTCGGATGCGGTCAATATTCCTGGTCACAGCGCCGAAACTACTACACCGGTATAACCGGGATCGACACGTTCGTAACGATGCAGTTCACCTCTGACTTCCAGGAGAAGGACATCGTTTTCGGCGGCGACAAGAAGCTGGAAAAGATCATCGACGAAATTGAGGAACTGTTTCCCCTCAACAAGGGAATCACCGTGCAATCCGAGTGTCCAATAGGCCTCATTGGCGATGATATCGAGGCGGTGTCTCGCAAGAAGGCCAAGGAGCACGGGAAAACGATTGTACCGGTGCGCTGCGAGGGCTTCCGCGGCGTCTCGCAATCGCTCGGCCACCACATCGCCAACGACGCAATCCGCGACTGGATCCTCGACAAGAAGGAGGTCGAGTTCGAGGCTGGCCCCTATGATGTCAACGTCATCGGCGACTACAATATTGGCGGCGACGCCTGGGCCTCGCGCATCCTGCTTGAGGAGGCGGGGCTGCGCGTAGTCGGCAACTGGTCTGGGGACGCCACGCTCGCCGAAATAGAGCGGGCGCCAAAGGCCAAGCTCAACCTCATCCACTGCTATCGGTCGATGAACTACATCTGCCGACATATGGAGGAAAAGTACGGCATCGCCTGGATGGAGTACAATTTCTTTGGTCCCTCCCAGATCGAAGCCTCACTGCGTAAGATAGCCAAGCATTTTGGGCCGGAGATTGAGGCGAAGACCGAGAAAACTATCGCCAAGTACCGGCCGTTGGTCGACGCGATCATCGCCAAGTACCGGCCGCGCTTGGAAGGCAAGACGGTGATGCTCTATGTCGGCGGTCTGCGCCCCCGTCACGTCATCACTGCCCATGAGGATCTCGGCATGGAGATTGTCGGCACCGGCTACGAGTTCGGCCACAACGACGACTATCAGCGCACCGCCCATTACGTGAAGAAGGGCACACTGATCTATGACGATGTGACTGGATACGAGTTGGAAAAATTCATCGAGGGGATCCGCCCTGATCTCGTTGGCTCCGGCATTAAGGAGAAGTACCCAGTGCAGAAGATGGGGATCCCATTCCGTCAGATGCACTCCTGGGACTATTCCGGCCCTTATCACGGTTATGATGGTTTTGCCATCTTCGCCCGCGACATGGATCTGGCCATCAACAACCCAGTCTGGGACCTCTACGACGCTCCTTGGAAGAAAACTGCCGCGAGGTCCGCATCGATCGCAGCCGAATGAGAACCCAGCCTCCCAGAGCTAGCGAGGCAGACGAACGCCCGCGGCTCCTGATCCGCTGGGGACCTGAATTGTTTCGACACTACCAGGCCGTCACAGGGCCCGGCTACTTGGAAAGAGGTGACCACCATGCCACAGTCGGCTGAAAAAGTTCTTGACCACGCTCCCCTGTTCCGTGAGCCGGAATACAGGCAGATGCTCGCCGAAAAGAAGCTCAACTTCGAATGTCCGTACCCGGATCAGATGGTCAACGATCTCTGCGAGTTCACCAAGACCTGGGGATATCGCGAGAAGAACCTCGCGCGCGAAGCGCTTCTCGTTAACCCAGCCAAGGCCTGCCAGCCGCTCGGCGCCGTGTTCGCGGCTGCGGGCTTCGAGCGTACTATGTCGTTCGTCCATGGCAGCCAAGGCTGCGTGGCCTATTACCGCTCGCACCTGTCGCGCCATTTCAAGGAGCCTGCATCCGCGGTATCCTCCTCGATGACTGAAGATGCGGCGGTGTTCGGGGGCCTCAAGAACATGGTTGACGGCCTCGCCAACACCTACACGCTCTACGACCCGAAGATGATCGCCGTCTCGACCACCTGTATGGCGGAGGTCATTGGCGATGACCTGCACGGATTCATCGAGAACGCCAAGAACGAAGGTTCAGTGCCGCGTGACTTCGACGTTCCTTTCGCGCATACGCCGGCATTCGTTGGGAGCCACATTGATGGCTATGACGGCATGGTACAAGGCGTGCTAGAGCATTTTTGGGATGGAAAGGAGCGCTCAGAAGCCGCTGGCGTCGTAAACATCATTCCGGGTTTCGACGGCTTCTGTGTGGGCAACAACCGTGAATTGAAGCGCCTGCTCGACCTGATGGGCGTGTCCTATACCTTCATCCAAGACGCCTCTGACCAGTTCGACACGCCGTCAGACGGCGAGTTCCGCATGTTTGACGGCGGTACGAAGATCCAAGACGTGAAGGCGGCGCTCAACGCCGAGGCGACACTGTCGCTGCAGCATTATAGCACTCGAAGCACGCTGAAATATTGCGAGGAAGTTGGGCAGGCGGCAGCCTCGTTCCATTACCCGCTCGGAGTTCAGGCGACAGACGAGTTCCTGATGAAGGTGTCGGCGATTTCAGGCAAGGAAATCCCAGAGGCAATCCGACTGGAACGCGGTCGACTGATCGACGCCATGGCGGATAGCCAATCCTGGCTCCATGGTAAAAAATACGCCATCTACGGCGATCCCGACTTTGTCTACGCCGTAGCCAGGTTTGTCATGGAGACCGGTGGCGAGCCGACCCACTGCCTGTCCACCAACGGCACGGCGGCCTGGGAAGCCGAGATGAAGGAACTGCTTGAATCCTCCCCATTCGGTAAAGCCGCTCAAGTTTGGCCGGGCAAGGACCTCTGGGCCCTGCGTTCGCTGCTCTTCACCGAGCCGGTGGATCTCCTTATTGGTAGTTCCTATGGCAAGTATCTGGAGCGCGATACCGCCACACCGCTGATCAGGCTGACATTTCCGATCTTCGACCGGCACCATCACCATCGCTTCCCGCTCATGGGCTACCAAGGTGGGCTGCACGTCCTAACGACGATCCTCGATAAGATCTTCGACAAGCTTGATCGGGAGACAATCGTACCAGGCGTAACAGACTACTCGTATGATCTCACCCGCTAAGGCCACTGGTCGGCCTTCGTCGAGGTCGGCCCCCTGTCGACGGACAATGGAAGCCCGCAATGTCTTCGCTCAGTGCCAAAATTCTGAATCTCTTCAGTGAGCCCGCCTGCGAGAGGAACCGCGGCAAAGATGCTAAGGCGCGTAAGAAGGGTTGTTCGAAGCCGCAGACTCCCGGGGTGGCAGCCGGGGGCTGCGCCTTTGACGGCGCCAAAATCGTGCTGCAGCCGATCACGGACGTCGCTCATCTTGTCCACGCGCCACTCGCCTGCGAGGGGAATTCCTGGGACAACCGCGGCGCAGCTTCGTCCGGACCAACACTTTGGCGCACAAGCTTCACGACTGACCTCACTGAACTCGATGTGGTGATGGGACACGGTGAGCGGAAGCTTATGAAGGCGATCCGCCAGATCAAGGACGCACATTCCCCGCAGGCGATCTTCGTCTATACGACCTGCGTGACAGCGCTGATTGGCGACGACATCGAGGCGGTATGCGAGCGTGCAGCGGAACAATTTGGGCTCCCCGTGGTGCCGATCAATGCACCCGGCTTCGCTGGTTCAAAGAACCTCGGCAACAAGCTCGCCGGCAAAGCATTGCTCGACCATGTGATTGGCACGGTGGAGCCCGACGAGACTAGCCCTTACGATATCAACATCCTTGGTGAATTCAACCTCTCCGGCGAATTCTGGTTGGTGAAGCCGCTCCTTGACCGACTCGGCATCAGGGTGCGCGCTTGCATTTCCGGCGACGCGCGCTACCGCGACGTTGCCTCCGCGCACCGCGCCCAAGCCGCTATGATCGTGTGCTCGAAGGCATTCATCAATCTTGCCCGCAAGATGGAGGAGCGCTGGGATATCCCATTCTTCGAGGGCTCATTCTACGGGATCACAGACACCTCGGAAGCACTCCGGCAGATCGCTGGGCTGCTCGTGAGGAAGGGTGCCGATCCGGAGATCCTCGGCCGCACCGAGGCACTGATCGCAGAGGAGGAGTCTCTTGCGTGGAAGAAGATCCAAGCCTTTCGGCCGAAGCTCGAAGGCAAGCGGGTGCTGCTCAACACCGGCGGCGTGAAGTCCTGGTCGGTCGTCCATGCGCTGCTGGAAATCGGCCTCGAGATCGTCGGCACCTCAGTCAAGAAATCGACGCTCGAAGACAAAGAGCGCATAAAACAGATCCTCAAAGACGAGCACCACATATTCGAGTCGATGGCGCCGCACGTGCTCTATGCCACGCTCTCAGAGCACAAGGCCGACATCATGCTGTCGGGGAGCCGCACGCAATTCATCGCGCTGAAGGCCAAGATCCCCTGGCTTGATATCAACCAGGAGCGTCATCACCCCTATGCGGGTTACGACGGCATGGTGGAACTCGTACGCCAGATTAGCCTCGCCATTCACAACCCGATCTGGCGCGAAGTGCGGGAGCCGGCTCCTTGGGACAGCCAGACTGGCGCCGAGGAGGAGTCGCCGAGCACAAAGTGTGAGACCGCGACTGTTCACGCTCTCAACAAATGCGCCGGCATGAAGCCCAACGGCTTCGCCGAGCGTTGAGGAAACCTGATGGCCCGCATCGTCCCCCGAACCAAATCCGCGACGGTCAACCCGCTGAAATCGTCGCAGCCACTCGGCGCCGCCCTTGCCTTTCTCGGGGTTGCGGGTGCGATGCCGCTGTTCCACGGCAGCCAAGGCTGCACCAGCTTCGCGTTGGTGCGCTTGGTTCAGCATTTCGCGGAAACGGTTCCCTTGCAAACGACGGCGATGGATGAGGTTGCTACGATCCTAGGCGGGGCGGACCAACTGGAGGAGGCGATCCTCAACCTCACAACACGCGCCAATCCGAAGCTGATCGGAGTCTGCACGACAGCGCTGGTGGAATCCCGCGGTGAGGACCTCGCCGGCGACATCGCGCGTATCAAGGCGGAGCATGACGAGGAACTCGCCCGCACCATGGTCGTGATGGCCAACACGCCGGACTTCCATGGCGCGATCGAGGACGGCTGGGCCGCCGCGGTAGCGGCTATGATCGAGGTCATCACGCAGTCAGACAGACAGGCGCGCGACACAAGGAAAATCGCCATCCTGCCCGGTTGGAACCTGACCGTGGCTGATATCGAGCATCTGCACGATACGGTCGAGAGTTTTGGACTGGAGGCGGTGATCTTGCCCGATGTATCTGGCGCACTCGACGGCACTGTTCCTGATGACTGGATTCCAACAACGTATGGCGGGACGGCTGTCGATGATATCCGGAAGCTTGGCACAGCCATTAAGTGCGTCGCCATTGGCGAGCATATGCGCCACCCAGCGGAAGTGCTCCAGAACCTGACCGGCGTTCCTTACGTGCTGTTCCACTCGCTCACCGGACTGAAAGCCGCCGACCAGTTTATCTCCCTGCTGTCCGCATTGTCGGGCGTGGCGGTACCAGCCAAGCTCCGCCGACGCCGGGCGCAACTGCAGGATACATTGCTCGACGCACATTTCCATTTTAACGGCAAGAAAATTGCGATCGCCGCCGAACCAGACCAACTCTACCAACTCGCGACCTTCTTCGTTGGCATGGGCTCAGAGATCGCGGCGGCCGTTGCCACGACCGATACGTCGCAAATTCTCGAGAAAGTGCCGGCGGAAATGGTTCAGGTCGGCGATCTTGGCGACCTGGAAAGTCTCGCCGCGGGCGCTGATCTCCTCGTCACCCATTCGCACGGACGCCAAGCGGCAGAGCGCCTCGGCATTCCCCTCATGCGCGTCGGCTTCCCGATTTTCGACCGGCTCGGCAGCCAACACAAGCTCACGATTCTCTATCATGGCGCGCGCGACCTGATCCTTGAGGCTGCCAACATCTTCCAGGCGAACCAGCAACCGCCGACGCCCGAGCGACTTGATCTAATCCGTAACCGGGAAATGAAAGATGACCTCCATTCGTCGCCTCTCGCTCGCCTCTGACGAGGCTCAGGTACTAATGCCGCAACGGCAAGCCGGTGCATTGCGCGTGGCGATTGCCACGCAAGACATGAAAGGCCTGAACGCTCATTTCGGGGCGGCCAAGTGTTTTGCTGTCTTTGACGTGACGTGCGACGCATGGACGTTTATGGAAGCATTGGCTGTCGACAACGTTTCCGACGAGAGTGGGAATCATCAGACCGGAGGCGACGCCCGCATTGCCGCGAAGGTGGAGGCGTTGAAGGGCTGTCATCTCCTGTTTTGCTTGGCAATCGGCGGGCCTTCGGCGGCAAGACTTGTTTCGGTAAAAATCCACCCGGTCAAAGTGCCGCATCCTCAGTTCTTTGAGGATGTACTGTCGCGCACCCAGACAATGCTCAGGACTGCTCCTCCGCCGTGGTTGCGCAAAGTGCTGGCTGAAGTCGGTGACCCCGCACAAAGACTATCATTTGACGTTTGAACGAGGGGAGGGCGAAATGTCTGCTTCTGCGGCTAGCACTGCTGTCAACAAGGATGGAACAGCGCTTACCACCTTATTTGTCAAATGCCTCGTGCGGATAATCCGGGCTCAGGACTCCTACGGCTCATGGGACAGAAAACTGGACGCTGAGCTGCTGGCCAACTTCATCGTCACCAAGGACCAACGCCGCGCGATCCCGATTATCGGCAACCCCAATCCAGACGTCCGGCGGAGGATTGCCATTTTCTATTCCGCCGTTGGGCTTGCAATCAGGGAGCGCTCCGGCCTTATGGCGTCGCCGATGATAGAGATCAGCGATGAGGGCTTCGGGTGCGTGCATCTCACGGTTGGGCGGTTGGTCGTTGTGTCGAAGATCATACGGGATGCCCACCGGTTCGGCTTCGAGACGCTTTGGCGGCTTGCTACGGCTGGATCGATTCTGGTCGACGACGCGATCGCAGCCATCGAAGCCTACCCCGAGGTAGCACGAGCGTGATGGGGCGGGTTCTTGATCAGGGGGATCATGCTAGACCCGAAGAGTTGCAGAAGAAGGTCCACAAGCGACAGTGGCAGACGGGAGCTGCGAATATGGAACTATATGACTCTGCGGAGAACCTCCTTGACAGCTGCACTGAGATTAGGGCCCATCCTGAGAAAGCCTTTAACTGTATTGCCGAGTTGGGCGCTGCCAGGAGTGATCTCGGCTCGTTGGAGGGCTCCAGATGAAGGGCCCTTTCCTGACCCGCGACGGCTCTTGCTGGGTGCCGTCGTATCTGACCGCTATCGATGGCCCGACCTGCATCGGGTGCGGCCGGTGCTTCAAGGTCTGCTCGCGTGAGGTCATGCACCTTTACGGCGTTGATGACGTGGGCGTACTCATAGGTGTCTGCGACGGCGAGGATGACGACTTCGATGGCCGTCTCAATCGCATGATCATGGTTGTGGACCATGCCGGACGCTGCATAGGTTGCGGAGCCTGCGCCCGCGTCTGCCCGAAGAACTGCCAGACCCATGTTGCCTTCGATGAGATGTCTGCATGATCTGGCTGACCAACTAGCTCCTGTCTGACGGCCTGAGTGTGCGCAGGTACTGCCGCATGAAAGCGAGCTTCACCATCGCCGAGAAGTTGACGGCAAGTTTCTCGTGCCGAGGGGCGATGGATCGGCCTCCCTTCAGCCATCCAACACAGCGCTCAATGGCGTTGCGTCTGCGGTCAAGATCAGGATCGAAGGATCGCGCGCAGCCCTTCCCCATGTTGCCGCCGGTCCGGGGTGGAATGACAGGCCGGATAGGGCGTCGCCGCAGATAAGCAAAGGCCGGCCGGTCGCTATAGGCCGTATCGCCTGCCAAGTACTTGGGTCTTGTGCGTGGACGGCCCCTGCGGCTGGGGAGGCGGACTGCCATAAAGGTTGGCTCGAAGGCCGGCATCTCGTGCTGCTGCCCAGGTGTGAGCGTCAACCCGAGCGGCAGACCAGCACCATCGCTCACCAAGTGGATCTTACTGCCGAACCCGCCCCGGGAGAGGCCGGGCGCATGGTCGTCCGGCTCCTGCGGATCGGCTTTTTTCGGGCTCCGGCGGCGGAACGTCTGGCCCGCAGAGGTGTTGTCGATGCACCAGAGATCCAGGTCGATCAGCCCCTTGGCATTCAGCTTGAGCCGGAGCCGATCCAGGATCGTGTCGAACAACCCCTCACGGGGCCATCGGGTGAGGCGCTCATCGACGGTTTGCCAGGGGCCGTAGTGTTCGGGCAGGTCGCGCCACTGCGCTCCGGGACATCGCGTCCACAGCAGCCCGTTCACCACCTGCCGATGGTCGCGCCAGCGCCCGCCGCCGTGGCGACCGGTCCTGGGCATGAGATCCGCAATCAGCTCCCATTGAGCATCGCTGAGGTCATGCCGCCGCATCGCACGTCTCCGCCTCGGTGAGCCCCACCAAGGCAACAGCCATGCTCTCATGCAGGTTCACAGGCCGTCAGACAGGATCTAGCTGTCGGTCGCGGAGGGCTTTAGGTCGGACGTATGCAGGTCGCTACCCATTCAGGGCCTGACCGGTGTTCCGTCCGAGAAGAAGATCGCTATCTGCATGCCCCGTAAGGTCGCTTGATGCGAATCGCACGGCGGGGTCGGTCCATCAGTCCGGGGAGGTGTATTTCTGACCCTACGACAGCAAGTCTGACACCGGGGCTCCACCAGGCGGTAGTAACGTTCCACAGGATACGAAGGCCTCATTCATGCATTGATCTAAGGACACCCGATGGGGCAGACTTCACCCTGCTATCGTAACTCGCGGCAATTTGACCGCGGCCGACAGACCACCCAAGTCGCCTGAAACGCTGTTCAGACAAACCGAGCCATCTTATTGATCCGGCTTGGGTGATCTTGAGATCTGCGGCCGGGCGATCCAGTTTGGCGGGATGAAGCATATAGACATGCGCAAGCTGCCAGCAGCCGCGCAAGAGGAGCGCCGCCGGCAGGTCGTCGTCCTGCGCGAGAGCGGCCTGACCTATGAGGCTATTGCCGCCCAGGTGGGCCTGACCCGCACCGGCGTGTTCGATATCTGCCGCCGCTCTGCCGAGCAGGGCTTAGTCGGATTGGCCAGCGGACCACGCGGCCCGGCTCCTGGCACAGGACGGTTTCTCGAGGCCGATCAGGAAGCGCAGGTCCGCGCGCTGATCCGCTGGCACACGCCCGACGAGCTCGGTCTGCCCTTCGCCCTGTGGAGCCGGGCCGCGGTGCGGGAGCTCATCGAGCAGCACTGCGGGGTCCGGCTGGCGGTGCGCACGATGAGCACCCACCTGGCCCGCTGGGACTTCGCGGCCCAGAAGCCGCTCCGCCCCGCCGATGAGCAGTCGCCAAAAGCCGTACTGCGCTGGCTGCGGCAGGACTATCCGGTTATCATGGTGCAAGCCAGACGGCACAAGGGCACGATTGTCTGGGGGACGAGACTGGATTTGCTCCGACGATGGGCGCGGCCGCAGCTTCGCCCCTAAGGCCGGACGCCGGTGGTGCGCCCCAGCCACAAACGCGCGGAACTGCGCCTGATCTCGGCTGTGACCAACAAGGGCGAGCTGCGCTGGATGGTGCTCGATGGCGCCGTCAAGGCTGCGAGCCTGATCCGCTTTCTCGGGCGGCTGATCCAGGATGCCAACGGCAAGGTGTTTCTGATCTGGGACAACCTGCCGGCTCATCGGGCCCAGACGGTGCAGGACTGGTTGGCAGCGCACACGGAGCAGATCGAGGTCTTCTCCCTGCCATCCTTTAGCCCTGAGTTGAACCCGGACGAGGGCC
>NZ_JAGPUP010000496.1:0-30408 GCF_018069605.1 Microvirga sp. HBU67558
GCCCGAACCGAGGCGTATTAGGCCGCCGGCCCGCTCGACACACCTGCGTTGGAGAGCATGTTCCTGCTACGTACTGCGTTAGCGCTCAACCAGGAGCAGAACTTGCGCCGATCCCCTGCATGCGAACTTGAGGAAGGCTGCGACGGCTCATCAGGAAAACCGGCATCTGGGGCCTCTCGACAGATCCCTCACGATGTGTGCATCACGCCAAGCCGGAAATCATGCACGAAGGCTCACATCACAGAGGAAGGTGAGGCTCGGCTCTCTGCAGGCCAGGAACGGAGTGGGAGAGGTCAGTGTGTGGCATAGAATTTTGCAGGCACTTCGTGGGCTCTTGAGACAGACATCCCAATCGGGATTCCTGCAGGTCAAGCGCTCGGAGCAAATTTGAAACTGCAAGTCAGGGAACAGTGGGATAGAGGGACCTGTTACCGCCCTGCCATGCAGAGGACGAGCGCAGCGGGGCGTCTGTTTCAATTGCTCTGAGACATCTCAGTGACCGAGCCATGGTCCACCTGCGTCGACCGTGCAAGTTCAATCCTGTTCCGGCCGGCATGTTTGGCCCGATACAGCGCCGCGTCCGCCTCCGCATACGCCTTGTCGAACGGTTCAGAGACCTTGCGTACAGCGACACCGGCCGACAGGGTGACCTGGATCGTCACGCCCGACATGACAATCGGTGTGGTCTCCACCGTTCGGAGCAGCTCGCCAAGCCCTGTAACGATCTGATCGACTGACGCCGTTGGAGCGATGAGAGCGAACTCCTCCCCGCCAAGCCGACCGACCATGCCATACGCGGCCAAGTGGGTCGCCATGAGCGATCCGACCGTCTGCAGAACGACATCACCAATTCGGTGACCATGGGTATCATTCACAATCTTGAAGTGGTCGATGTCAACGATAGCAAAGACCATGGAATGTGAGCCCAGCGTTTCGCTTGTCTCCATCAGAAAGCGGCGGTTCGGCAGGCCCGTCAGCACGTCGTGCCGGGCGCGATGGTCGTTGTCGCGTTCGGCCCGCATGGTGGAGATCAGCATGGCGCTCAGGCGATAGACGGCTTTGCCCATGGCGTAGAGATAGAAGGGGATCTGCAGCGCCGTCAGCAGCATGATCGGCTCTCCCGACCCAATCGCCCCGAGGCAGGTTGGACCGAAGCTGAGCACGATCATGGCTGTGGCCAGGCGAGGCGCCGCAAAGTTGCGGAAGCAGATGCCGCCCATCATTGCGGCCGACGAGAGACAGGCCAGGGTGGCGCTGACCCAGTCGCCGCTCAGCAAGCTCATGAACGACCCGGCGCCGACGCCAAGAGCCCACAGCAGGGCGAGGAGGATATAGAGATCTGTCGGTGTGTCACGATGCCGGTCAGCCGCCCGATAGGATCTCAGGATCAGGTATGTGCGGGCGACACACAGGATGGCCTCGAACGCGAACCACGCCAGGAACGGAGCTTGCGGCTGGCGGATGGCGATCACCGCCGACACGAGCACGGTGTTGACCACACCACCGATGAAGATTGGCAGGGTGCCGTACAGGCTTGAGATCAGGGCCAGGCGGATCTCGTAGGGCACCTCCTGGATGGGATCTGCCAGCCAGCGTGTGAACCGCCATGTGGGCAGGCTGAAGGTTCGTGTCTTGTCGATCATCAGGCCAACTGCTCAGGTTAGGGCGGTCTTGAATTTCGTCTTGGATTGTCTGCGCTGCGGACGCTCAAGGTCGCCATGCGCAACTCGGTATCTGAGTTGCGGCGATGACGTCGGCCGCATGTGTCGGGACCTGCTAGCTCAGTAAGGCTGAATTATGTCCTAAGACGAACCGATGACACACGGTGGGTGGCGCAGACTAATGGAAGCTTTGTCCCTCACACGATGCCCCAGGCACGGTAACGGGTTCGGCCGGTGAACTCGAGCGGGCGGGCACCACCGAGTTTCGCCAGCCTGAGGGATAGCCCCCCTCATCCCTGCGGTGGTTCATGCTTCTCCTCCCGTAGGCCTTAGCCGCTGAAGCCGTCGGTTTGGAGGCCGCTGCTCTGCGATTAGTGTTGCCCAACAAAAGGACGATTTGCGGTTAGGCTGCTCACCCTTGAAATCTCCTCTGCCCAACGAGAAGAAAAGGTAAGTAGATGGAACTTGCAGTTGGCGATAAGGTACGTGTGTATTTTTATCCTCCTAACTCTACACGCAGTTTCGTGGAAGGCATCATCGATCGCAACGAGATCAACACTTTCCGAGGCCTGAGTTTCTCGCTCCAAACGACGCGGGAAGTCGTCCTCGGCCATGAAATCGCAACCCCTCGGAGCCTGCCCTACATCATCGCCTATGTGAAGGATGACGATTTCGAGGGTCGCATCGAAGTCTTGGAGCCCGCCGCCCACGCCGCAGCAGAGCCGGCGGTTGAGGCGATATCCGGAGCCGAAGCAGATCACGTGTCACAGAGGGAGTTCGACGAAAGCGCCGAAGAACCGAGCCCGCCGCTTGAGGCTGAACCCCAAGCAGAGCCTCAGAAGCGAGGCTGGGGACGTCTGTTCAGTCGGGCGGCCTGACGAAAGCCGATCGGGGAAACTACATTTCCGTAAGGAGCCGCCGTTGGGCCACAAAGGGGCACGCACTGTAAACCCCGGCTCCTTCGGAACGTCTGGTCATGCGGGGACTGCTGCCCTCGGTCTAACGTCTCGGGAGTGCCAGACGGCGACCTTCGTGCCGGCTGCTTGGCTCGCAGCCGAACCGAGCATAGGACGCGCCCAAAGAGGGTTGCAGCATCGGGCGCGCCAGTCGCACCGATCAGCCGGCTCCTGCTACTGCAACACCCCCTTGGCCGGGAACTCGATGGTACATTGCAGCCCGCCTGGCTTGAACGTCAGCGTCGTTGTTCCTCTGAGCTGGTAGGGTAAGGTCTGCGTCAGAAGCTCGGTCCCGAAGCCGCTGCGCCGGGGTGCATGTGCGATGACCGGCACTCCCGTCTCCGTCCACTCGATCCTCAGGCGCGGATCGCCCTCCCTGTCCTCCAGGTGCCAAGCCACCGCTACTTGCCCTTGCGGGTTCGCCAGCGCCCCATACTTGACCGCGTTGGTTGCCAGCTCATGAATCGCCAGCCCCAAGGTTTCGGCCGCCTTGGGCTGGAGGCGAATGGGGAGCCCGGACAGGCTGAATTGCTCGCCCTCCTGAGCCGCGCAGGTGAGCAACTCCTCGGCGACCAGGGATGCCAGATCGATCCCGGCGCTGGGATCGCGCGTCACCGCCGCCTGCACCCGTGCAAAGGCGTCAAGCCGGCCCGCGAAGTGCATGGTGTAGTCCTCTACCGACTCGCTGGTCTCCGCCGTCTGGTGGGCAATGGAGCGGATCACCGCGAGCGTGTTCCGGACCCG
This sequence comes from Microvirga sp. HBU67558, assembly GCF_018069605.1. Lineage (NCBI taxonomy): Bacteria > Pseudomonadati > Pseudomonadota > Alphaproteobacteria > Hyphomicrobiales > Methylobacteriaceae > Microvirga > Microvirga sp. HBU67558. Next base: position 3,362 of record NZ_JAGPUP010000496.1, read on the forward strand.
GTGCTGTAACTCGGCCATCAGCACCTTCTGGTGCTCCTCACTGCGCTTGCGCCGGGTTACATCGATCAGCATGTTGACCGCGCCGATCACCGCTCCGGACGCATCGTGCAACGGGGTCGGAGAGGCTAGGAACGGAACCCGGGTGCCATCGGGGCGCTCAGCAATGGCCTCGCCGTCATGGATGGCCCGGTTCTCCCTCAGCGCAATGGCCATGGGGCATTGATCGTGCGGCATCGGCCGCCCATCCGGCCAGTATAAGCGCCAGGAGCCGCACCACTCATTTTTTCCCAGTTCCGGGCGCCACCCCCACAGGTCGACAGCGGCCTGGTTGTAGAAGGTGATCCGCCCCGCGGCATCGGTGGTGTACACCGCGGCCGGCAAGACTTCGAGCACGGGCAACAACGGGTGTCCGCCCGCGATCTTGTCCAACTCGCGGGCTCCTGGGAAGCGCTCGAAGCCATTATCGGCCACGGTCAGTTGAGGTCTGTCACTCGCCATCGAAGCAAGGGTCCAACCTGGCCCGCAGATGATCAGACGTAATGTCCCAAAGCCTGAGGCGAGCAATCTCAACAAGGGTGTCGCAAGTCAACGCAGCAAGGCGTGCAAGGGCTGTTCTCAATTGCACGCTGCGACGATCGGCCCAAAGCAACTTTTTACCGGAAGCCAAGCCTTTGCGTACCCCTCTGATCCTGGGGGCGGCGATCAGGAGGTCGATCATCATTTTTCGGCCTTGGGGCCAAAACCTTCCTGGAGCCGAGCGGTGTCATCGGACGCCATCCGACAGCACAATCCGGCAACCTGTGTTAAACTGCGGCGACTCCTTTCAGTTTAGCTTGCCCGAAGTCACTGACGAGGATCTGCGGGAGGAAGACGGATGACCGCTCAACCACGCGGCGCTCTTGCGAACCGCCGGGTGCTGGTGGCCGAGGACGAGTACTTCATCGCCCGGGACATTGGCCGAGCGCTGCACGCGCTCGGGGCCGAGGTGGTCGGGCCGGTGCCAAGCCGGGATGGGGTGCAGGCAATCCTGGCCACCGGCGAGCGCCTCGATGCGGCCATTCTCGACATCAACCTAGACGGCGAGATGGTCTTTCCGGTCATGGAGGCTCTCGCAGCCCGCGGGATCCCTGTCGTATTCGCCACCGGGTATGACCAAGCCACTGTGCCGGCTCAGTACCAGGACATCCCTCGGTGGCAGAAGCCCTTTAACCCTCGGGCGCTGGTTCAGGCCCTGCCTGATCTCGTGCGCACTCCGTAGGCCAAAACATCCCTTTGAAGGTCCGCACGTCCCAGTCGGGGCAGATTGGATCGCCGACATGGAGCGGGCCCGGTCGCGGGGCGACGGGCCCGTGGTGACCCGCAGGTCACACGTCACTGACGGTGTTCCGGATGATCCGGTCAAACGGCTCTGATTGTAAAGCTGAGACGGGCACCCCTGACGCAAGAAGATGAGGGAGGCGGTCGCAGCCCAGGCGGATTATCGATCTCGGCCTCCCTTTCAGCTCAAGCCGCGGCGGGTGCGCGGTTCAGGCGGATCATGTGAGCGGGGCGGCTTGAGGAACCCACGGTAAAAGCCACCCCCGTTCCAGCTATCACGATGCACCTGCCCGCATGGGACTGCTCTAACTCATGTGAAACAGAGCCGCAGAAAATGAGAAGCTACCCAATAAAGAGTCCGCATGGGTCAACCTGAGCCGTTAGGCATGGCCTTATGAAAGTCAGCTCACCCTATGAGTTCGGCTTTCGTCCGAGAGCGTGTCAAAACTCAAACAGAGTCGGCCGTGTCGAAAGATTCGTACGAATTTATGCTCCTGTACCGAGAATTCCGCGGTCTGCCAGCGCTTGCATGAAATCAAATTGCTTCACTGAGCGACCTGCTCGCGTTTTGACACAGGCTCGTCCGCCTCGTGCCATGAGCGGTCGTTCCTTGCCGCCCTACTCGTTGCCAAGGAGCGGGAGCGAACGGAGGGCGCGCGACAACTTGATTGCACTCCAAGGCATGTACTCGGTGATGGCTAGGCCGACGATGTCGGCTTCCGCCGCGACCGCATTGAGGATCGCGGCGACCTCCTCGAACCGCATCCGGCCTTTGGGCACCTCATCATAGGTACCCGGCGCGGCATAGGGATCGTGGAACAGGAGGAAGTCATAGAGCGAGGGATCGAGAACATCGACATCGAAGTGGACCGCAACCTTCGTCGCCCCCGAGGTGTGTAGCCACTTCAGAACGCGCTCGGGTGAACCCGCCAAGTCCTCCGGGCTGAGACGGACGATCCCATGCTCCCGGATGAAGTCGGTTTCGACAGGCGAGATCTCGGTCAGGCCGACATAGAGAACGCGCCTCGGATCCAGCGGCCGACCCACCGCCGCCACGAACTCCGGATCGCCTTCGCCCATGAGCGTCGCGAGGACATGCGTGTGGGCGTATCGGTTCTCCGCTGGACGCATGATGTCCGGGTGAGCGTCGATCCACAGCACGGCCAAGTCGTCACCATAGCGCTCGCTGAGATAGGCGATCGGGGCCAGATTGACGTGGCAGTCCCCACCCAGCGTCACGACTGCGTCGGGGGTATGCCGATCGATGGCCGAGCGCGCGGCGGCGAGTTGCTCGAGCAGCGCGGAACGCGAGACGATGCCGCCGTCAACGGTCCGCTCGTCCTTCGCGACGACGGGAACCGGGACGGTCTCCTCGGGCCCTTGCGGCTCAGGGGCGATTGCCGCAAGCACTCGCCCTCCGATGCGGTAGTTGGGCCGGTCCCCGCCTTGCCACTGCGGCAGGTTGAGGCGCAAAACCTTCTGTGGGTCGATCGCCATGGCTCAACTCCTCGCCCTCGTTCGCGTGACGCTGATCGGGGAGTGTAGTCGACCGATCCCTCCGCGCCACCACCATGTCGATCACGGCCCTTCTGAATGGCAGAAACAGGTCAGGCAGCGATATTCGTGAACTTGGTGGAGGTCTGGTTCCGCGAGGAATGCTGCCCTCGGGCTTACGTCTCGGGATTGCCATAGCGGTCATGACACTTTGCGGACCACAAAGGCTTTCAGCCCTCACGCTGCCGATGTTTCACCCTCGATGACGCAAGGCGTCGACCAGCAGCGCGAAGGCCGGAGAAGCCTGGCGCCGGCTCGGGTAGTACAGGTGGTAGCCCGGCCAAGCTGGACACCAATCGGCAAGCACCCGGGTCAGGCGCCCCTTCGCGAGATAAGGCTGCGCCAGGCCTTCCGGCACGTGGGCGAGACCGAACCCCGCCACCGCCGCGGTGAGGATCTGCTGGATCCCGTTGAAGATGAGCTGGCCTTCCACCCGCACCCTCAGCTCCTGGCCGTCCTTCTCAAACTCCCAGGCATATAGCCCGCCATGGGTGGGCAGGCGCAGATTGATGCAGGTATGATCGATCAGGTCCTGCGGTGTCTCCGGTGGGGCATGTTTGGCAAAGTATGCCTTCGAGGCGACCACCGCAAAGCGGAGGTCCGGCCCGATGCGCACCGAGATCATGTCCTTCGCGACCTGCTCACCGAGACGAACGCCGGCATCGAAAGCCTGGGCGGCAATGTCCGTCAGGCCGTAATCGATGCACAGTTCGACCTTGATGTCCGGATACTGCGGCAGGAACTTCTCCAGCTTCGGCCAGAGCACATGATCGATGGCATAGTCGGTCGCCGTGATCCGGATGGTCCCAGCGGGTTTCTCGCGGAGTTCGCTCAAGGATTCGAGTTCGGCCTCGATCTCGTCCAGCCGCGGCCCGACGCTCCTGAGGAGGCGCTCTCCTGCTTCCGTCGGCGAGACGCTGCGCGTGGTGCGGGTGAGAAGCCGGAGCCCGAGCCGCTCCTCGAGCTGACGGATGGTCTGGCTCAGCGCCGATTGCGAGACCCCGAGCTTCGCCGCAGCCCGGGTAAAGCTCCGCTCCCGCGCAACGGCCAGGAACGCAGAGAGGTCGTTCAGGCTCTCGCCCGGCATTCATAAGCTCCCCTAATAGGCCCATGCAGACAATGCCATCTAATCGCATGCCGCGGCATCGGCTAGATAGTCCTGCGTCCTTTCCGCGAGAGCCCATGATGCTTGTTGCTTCCTCTAAGTCGCGGGCGTCCACCGCTCCATCTGTCCTCGTGATCCTGCTGCCGATCATGGCTGTCGTCCTGTTCGGCTTTCTGATCGCAGGCCTCGCGCTGCCGGTGCTCCCGCTCCATGTGCACCAGGGATTGGGCCTCAGCACCTTCGTGGTCGGGCTCATCACCGGCAGTCAGTTCGCCGCCTCGCTCATCTCGCGCCTGTGGTCGGGCCACTACGCCGACAGCCGCGGCGCCAAACGCGCGGTCGTCCCCGGCCTGCTCGGCGGCGCAGCGGCGGGGCTGCTCTATCTCGTCTCGCTCTCCTTCATTGGCACCCCCGCGATCTCGGCGACCATCCTGCTGCTGGGGCGGGCTCTGCTCGGCGGGGCCGAGAGCTTCATCATCACCGGAGCCTTCGGCTGGGCTCTGGCGCAAGTCGACGCCCGGCACGCCGGCAAGGTCATCGCCTGGGTGGGCACCGCGATGTGGGCCGCCTTCGCCTTGGGCGCTCCGCTCGGCAGTGCCCTGTACGCGAGCTACGGCTTCGTGGCGATCGCGCTGGCGACGACCCTAATCCCGCTCGCCACCCTGCTGCTCGTGCTGCCGCTGCGCTCCGTCGTGCCCCCGACCCAGATCCGCCCCGCCTTCACCCAGGTGATCGGTGCCGTCTGGGTGCCCGGCATCGGCATGGCCCTGAGCAGCGTCGGCTTCGGGGCGATCACCGCGTTCATCGCGCTGCGCTTCGTCGACCGGGGGTGGGCTCCGGTCTGGCTCGCCTTCAGCGCCTTTGCGGGTGCCTTCATCGTAGCGCGAGTGGTCGGTGGCCATCTGCCGGACAAGCTCGGCGGCGCCAAGGTCGCATTGGCCAGCGTGCTGATCGAGGCGGCCGGCCAAGCTCTGATCTGGCTGGCCCCCGGGCCTATGGTGGCCCTGGCCGGGGCAGTGCTCAGCGGGATTGGCTGGTCGCTCGTCTATCCCAGCTTCGGCATCGAGGCGGTGCGCCGCGCGCCGCCGGAAAGCCGCGCCCTTGCGATGGGCGCCTACACTGCCTTCCTCGACCTGGCGATTGGCTTGGCCAGCCCTGCGTTGGGGGCGGTCGCGGGTGCGGCTGGCTTGGGCACGGTGTTCCTCGTCAGCGCGCTGGTGGTACTCGGCGCCGCCTTGATTGCTGTGCGGCTCCTGAACAACTCCGCAATTGCCCAGTGACGCGATAGCTCAACGGAACCAACGCGGCTTGAGTGGAAGCCACAGCGGGTCCGAGTAGCCCCGGACAGGGTACTCACACGCCCCTCAGCCGTGCATCCTGAACCCGCATTGCGCTTAGGTGCAGGGCCGAGGGTGGGCATGACCAGCCTCGAACGTCCGTTCGCCGCTGGATGGTCTGCTGTGGGTCAAACTTTAACGAACAGGAAATGAAACGAAGGTCAGCTTACCGCATCAGGATCAGACCAAAGCGTTTCTTCCAAGAAGTGCCAGCTTCCACCGTTGCACAGAACCTAGGCAACATTGACCAGCCATGGGTAGTTGGCGACGAACAGGGGATGCTCGTCCACCGAAGTGGATATTGCAGCCTGCTGCTGAACGTCCTTCATGCGCGCCCGCGCCTCCGGTGGAGGAAGCTCATCAGCCTGCCGCCCGATCGCCAGGGCCTCCTCAAGGATCTTCATCCCCTCCCGAAAAGGAAGGCGCCAGCGCAGGCGGGTCCTGATGTACGCCTCCCGTTCCCGCTCTACCGCTGGCGTGTCAGCACAGGCCAGCCGAGTGACAAACGGCAGCAGGTGCTGGCGTTCCTGATCCGAGGCCTTGTCGTTCAGCCGCATTGCCAACCGGCAGATCGGGCGCGAAAAGCACGCCGGCATGTCCTCGACCGAGCGCACGGGCTGATAGGGGAAACCAGCCGCGACGATGGCGGCCTCGTTGATGCAGGTACCGTCATCCCGGCCGGGAAACGTGTGGGAGCCCCGCTTCAATTTCCAGTTCAGGATATCATCGAAGAAGTCCATGGTTGCTAGCTCCCTGGCTCATCTGGGCTGCGACAGGTCTCCGGCCTGTGATCTTAAGGCCTGATCCGGTCGTTCCGGATCAGGATCGCACGGAAATCATTGACGTTTGTCAGGGTCGGGCCGGTCATCACCAGCCGATCCATGGCCGCGAAGGCGCCATAGGCATCGTTCCGTGTCAGGGCAGCGCCGAGATCGACGCCGCGCTCGCCTGCCGAGGCGACGAACCGGTCATCGAACCAGACGCCGGCATTGTCCTCAGAGCCGTCAATGCCGTCGGTGTCTGCCGCCAGTCCTGCAATGCCGGGAGCTCCTTGCAACGCCGTCGCCAATGAGAGCAGGAACTCGGCATTCCGCCCGCCCCGGCCCTTGCCACGCACCGTCACCGTCGTCTCCCCGCCGGACAACAGCACGCAAGGCGACCGGACCGGTTCGCCATGACGTGCCACCGAGCGCGCAATCCCCGCCATGACGGTGCCGACCTCCCGCGCCTCGCCCTCGATGGCATCGCCGAGGATCAGCGGCGTGAGCCCCATGTGGCGTGCGGCGTGCGCCGCAGCGTCGAGAGATATCTTCGGCGTCGCGATCATGTGCACTTCGCCTCCCACGCCCGTCGGGACGGCATTGCGCTCGATGACTGACGCGACATGGGGTGGGACCGCCACGCCGTATCGCTCAAGGATTCGGTGCACTTCCCCGGGGCTGGACATCCCGGGGATCGTCGGGCCCGAGCCGATGCTGGCGGGATCGTCCCCCGGGACATCCGAGATCACGTAGGTCACCAGCCTTGCCGGACCCGCGGCTGCGGCAAGGCGACCGCCCTTGATGGCCGACAGGGCCTTGCGCACCTCGTTCATGGCGCCGATCGGCGCGCCGGAATGGAGGAGCGCCTTCGTGACGGCCTGCTTGTCGTCCAGTGTCAGGCCGGGCGCCGGGAGGCTCAGCAGGGCCGAGGCCCCGCCAGACATCAGGCAGACCACGAGATCGTCCGGTCCCGCCCCGGTAGCCAGGTCCAGGATCCGCTGCGCGGCCGCAACCCCTGCCGCGTCGGGGACCGGATGGGCGGCCTCCACGACCTCGATCCGTCGCGTCGGGGCACGGTGGCCATAGCGGGTCACGACAAGCCCCTCGAACGGCTGCTCCCATTCGCTCTCGAACGCCTGCGCCATGCTCGCCGCCGCCTTGCCGGCGCCGAGCACGATCGTGCGTCCCTTCGGCGGTTCGGGCAGGCGTCCCGCGAACTTGCCCGCGGGACGTGCCGCGTCGAGGGCAGCCTGGAAGAGCGCGTGAAGGATGGATCGATCGTCGGATTGCACCGTCATACCTCCCGGGGCGCGACGCCAATGCTCGTTAGGTTCAGGGATTCATGCGAGGACTAGATCCCGGCGAATCCCTTGGCGCAGGCCTGCAACACCTCGTCCTCGGGCGTCGACCACCAGCGCCGGGAGAAGACCTCTACCTCCACGAAGCCATCGTATCCGGCGGCCTCGATGGTGCGGCGGATGCCTTTGACATCGATGACGCCGTCGCCCGTCATGCCGCGGTCGAGGAGCAGATCGGTCGTCGGCACCAGCCAGTCGCAGACGTGGAACGCGGAGATGCGCCCGGCTTTGCCTGCCGCCGCAATGTCGGCTTCCAGGCGCCAGTCCCACCAGACATGGTAGACGTCAATCGCCGTGCCGATCCCGCCCAAGCGGTCCGGATCCAGGGCTTCGCAAAGCGCCAGCGCTTCCCCTAAGCTGGTGACGCACGACCGATCCCCGGCGTACATCGGATGCAGCGGCTCGACCGCGAGGGTGACGCCGACGCTCCGGGCCTTTTCCAGGAGCAACGAGATGCCCTCGGCCACCTGGGCACGTGCATCGCCGAGATCCTTCCGTCCCTCGGGCAGGCTTCCCACCACGAGGACAAAGCACGGTGCCCCGAGGGCAGCGGCGTCGTCGAGGGCACGGCGATTGTCGTCGACATGCGCCTCGAAGTCCGCACGCGTCGCCCCGGGGAAGTAGGTGCCGCGGCAATACCCGCTGAGAGACAGCCCGGCATCACGGATCTGGCGGGCGACGGCGTTGACATCATGTCCCTCGAGATCGCGGCGCCACGGGGAAATGGCGCCGAAGCCATGCCGCGCGATCCGCTCGATGACCTCACCAATCGGCGAGCGGTGTCCGAGGGTCGCGGTGTTGATGGAGCAGCGGGAAAGCGGAAGCGTCGTGAATTCCGGAACGCCCATGGGAAACTCCCGAGATTGAAGGTTGGATGCCCGGCGGCGATCCACCGGGCATGGAAACATGACGGTCGGCTCACTTGAACCGGGGCGCCCTCTTCTCGACGAAGGCTGCCTTGCCTTCGACGGCGTCATCGGACAGGCCGAGCGGAACCGTGATCTCCGACTCCATGGCGAGTCCCGCGTCGTAGCCGAGGCGCAGGCCCGTCGAGACGCAACGACGCGTCGCGTGCACCGCCTTCGGGGACATGGAGGCAATCTGGGTTGCCATCTCGATCGCCCGGGGCAGCAGTTGATCGTCGTCGACGAGTTCCTCGAAGATGCCGATGCGATACGCCTCTTCCGCATCGATCCTCTGGCCCGTCAGCATCAGCCGGAGCGCGTGCCCGCGCCCGACGAGGAGCGGCAGGCGCATCGTGCCGGTTGCCGTGGCCATCGCGCCGAGGCGGACCTCGGGCAGACCGAAGGTCGCACTCCGGCCGGCGATGCGCACGTCACAGGCGAGGGCCATGACGGCCCCTCCCCCAAGGGTGTGCCCGTTGCAGGCGGCGATCACGGGAACGGGTCCGCGCTCGATCGTCTCGTTGAGGTGCGTCTCGGCCCGACGCGCGGTCTCGATCCATTCCTCCGTTACCTCGAACTCGCGGATGTTGGAGCCGGCCGAGAAAGACGGACCCGTCCCTGTCAGGACGATGCAGCGGGCGCCGTGATCGGCATGCGCACGCTCGAGGAACGCGGCCAGTTGGCGGCGGGCCTCGATCGTGAAGACCCCGAACGGCTGCGACACGATGCGGACGAGCAGGACGCCGGGGGCGGCAATGCTCGCTTCGAAGACGGGGTTGGCGATGATGGTATCCGACATTTCGCCCTCCTTACGCTGCGCGGCGCGCGTCATCGCGGGACACGCCCTTGCGCGGCTTGAGGTCGAGCCCGATCGGTTCCGGGTGGAACAGGCGCTCGTCCATCGGCTTCAGGTCGGCAGCAACAGCGAGAGGAATGCCGGCCCTAGCCAGGACGTCGCGCTCGAGATCGACTCCCGGGGCAAGCTCCACGACCGTCAGTCCAGCCGGCGTCAGCTTGAGGACGCAGCGTTCGGTCACATAGGTGATGTCGGTGCCGACTTCCAAGGCTCTGCGACCGCTGAACGTGACATGGCTGACCTCGGGCACGAACTTGGAGATCTTGCCCTCCTGTTCGATCCGGAGCTTGCCGCCGGTGGCGGAGACCTTCAGCCCGCCGGCCGTGAAGTAGCCGCTGAAGACGACCTTGCGGGCATTGGCGGTGATGTCGACGAAGCCACCGCAGCCGGCCGTCAGGTATGGGCGCGCGGCAAGCTTGGACACGTTGACGTTCCCGAAGGCGTCGACCTCGAGGAACGACAGGAGTGAGCAATCGAAGCCGCCGCCCTGGAAGTACGTGAACTGCTGCGGGGTCGGGAAGATCGCCTGGGCATTGGCAGCGCACCCGAACGCGAAGCCGGTCAGGGGCACGCCGCCGACAGGACCCTGCTCGATCACCCAGGTCACTGCTTCGGCCTGTCCCTCCTCGATGAGGATGGTGGGAACCAGCGCCGAGATGCCGAAGCCGAGATTGACCGCGCTGTCATCGGCGAGTTCCATGGCGGCGCGGCGTGCTATGACCTTGTCCACACTCCAGGGTTCCGCCGCGAAGGAGTTGAGCGGTCGCCGTGTCTCTCCGCTGATGGCCGGGTCATACAGGATCTCGGTCGCCTGGGCCTGCTCCGGATCGACGACGACATAGTCGACCAGCGTCGACGGAATGTGGACCCGTTGCGTGGGGATTGAGCCTGCTGACGTGGTGCGCTTGACCTGGCAGATCACGATACCGCCGGAGTTGCGCGCCGCCAGGGCGAGATCAACCATGCCGAGCACGGCTCCTTCCTGCTCCATCGAGATGTTGCCGCGCTCGTCGGCGGTGGTGCCGCGGACGATGGCGACGTGCGGGAAGTGGTTGGGGAAATGTAGCCAGCTCTCGCCACCGAACTCCACCAGGTGGACGACGTCGCCGCGCGCCGCCGCGGCATCGTTCATCTTGCCCCCATTCAGGCGGGGGTCGACGAACGTGTCGAGGCCGACCTTGGTCAGGACGCCTGCCCGCTTGGCCGCGGCGTCACGAGCCATGTCGTACATGACGCCGGAAGGCAGGTTGTAGGCGGCGATCTCGTTGCGGCCGATCATCTCCCAGATGGCCGGCGACGGGAGGGACGACGGCCCGCTGGGATAGGAGCCTGCGAGGATCGTCGAGATGAGACCTTCCTGTGCAAGGTGGTCGATGCCCTTGATCCCGTACATGTCGCCCGCGGCGATCGGCGAGAACACCGTGAGGTTGCGCGGGTGGGCTTCCTGGCGGAAGCGCTCCCCGATCGCGGCCAGCATGTGATCGGGGCAGTTGAGGCCGGCCGACGAACCGATGCAGATGACGGCATCGTCGGGGATGAGTTTTGCGGCATCCGCCGCCGAGATGATCTTGTTGCGCATGATAGATTTCCTTTTCCCTGGATGCGTCCGGCGTCAGTGCGCCGGCTGCTGCTTGGCACGGGTGACGATCTGGGTTGGGTTGACGAACTTGAGGGCGATGACGAGCCAGATGAGTGTCGTAACCATGTAGACGACGGCCATGGCATCAATCGACTGGACGGCGCGGACGCCGGAGGCGAACACCGCGTAGTACAGGGCCACCACGAGCGTCTGGCTGGTCGGCCCGGCGACGAGGAAGGTCAGTTCGAACATCGCGATGGTGCGCACGAGGACGAGCAGCAGCGCCGCGAGGATGCCCGGCAGCAGCAGGGGCATCAGGACATGGACGAAGAGCTTGAAGGTGTTGGCGCCGAACACGCGCGCCGCCGCCTCGATCTTCGGATCGATCTGCTCGATGAACGGGATCATCACGAGGATGACGAACGGCACCGTCGGCACCAGGTTCGCGGCTACCACGCCCCAGAAGGTCCCGGCCAGGCCCGTCTGGTAGAGCACCGTCGCAAGCGGAATGCCGAAGGTGATCGGCGGGATGATCAGCGGCAGGATCATGACCAGCATGATCAGCTTCTTGCCGGCGAACTCCCGGCGCGCGAGGGCATAGGCCCCGGTGACGCCGATGAGGCCCGAGATCAGGACGACCATCCCGACGACCTGGAAGGTCACGAGCAGGACGTCCCCGAGCTGGAACTCGCTCCAGGCCGACGAGTACCAGCGGGTGGTGAGGCCCGTCGGGAACCAGGTGCCCAGCCACCGCGTGGCGAACGAGCTCGTCACGACGGAGGCGATCATGGCCAGGAGGTTGAGGACGAAGAAGCCGACCACCGCCCAGACGGCATAGATCCAGAGCTTCGATGAGAGGGAGGTATCACGGATCATCGTCTTATCCTTTCGCGCCGCTGGCGGGGCCGCGGTAGAACAGGCCACGTGAGGCAAGGAGCGCTACCACGATGGCAAGCTGGACGAAGCCCATGATCATCGCGATGGCCGAGGCCATGGAGTAGTCGTATTCCTCGAAGGCAGCCTGGTAGGCGGCGATGGAAATCACCCGGGTCTCCCCGGCCGGCTCGCCGAGCAGCACCGCGGACGGAAACACCGAGAAGGCCTGCACGAAACTCAGGCAGAACGTGATGGCGAGCCCCGGCATGAGCAGCGGCAGGTAGACGTGAGCGAACCGCTGCCGCGCACTGGCCCCTAACGTCGCCGCGGCCTGCTCCAGGGCCGGATCGATGCCGGTGACGTAGGAGAGGACGAGCAGGAAGGTGAACGGGAAGCCGTTGATGACGAGCGACGCGAAGACGCCCCAGTAGTTGTGCACGAGCCGCAGGGGCTCATCGATGAGGCCGATCGCCAGCAGGGTGCGGTTGAACCATCCCTGCGGACCGAGGTAGTTGAGCAGTCCCTGGGCGATCAGGACGGTGCCGAGCGTGATCGGGATGACCAGGATCGTGGTCAGCAGGCGCTGACGCCACATCAGGCGCACCCGGAACGCGATCGGCAAGGCCATCGCGAGATTGAGCAGCGTGACCGGTATCGACAGGAGCAGCGTCTTCCAGATCGTCTGATAGAGATAGGGGTCCGAGAAGAAGCGCTGGTAGTTGGACAGGACCCCGCCGGCCTTCGGCTCGAACGACAGGATGAGGCCGTACGTGAAGGGATAGATGAAGAGGAGGACGAGGAAGAGCAGCGATGGGATCGCGAGGAGCGTGACGGCATCGTAGCCGCGCGCCGCCAGGCGCTGCCTCAGGTTCGGCCCCTGCTCGACCGCGTCCGCGAGGGACGGTGTGGCGATCGTGGTCATGTCACGCCTCCCCGCCGAAGACGAGCACGCGGTCCGCGCTCGCCCTGAGATGGACGTTGGAGCCGAGCTCGACCGGATGGTCGGACCGGAACACGAGATCGATGCCGTCACGCGTGCGCGCCGTCCCGACGAACTCGCGGCCGCGGTACTCGATCGTCTCGATCTGCGCCGCGAGCGCATTGGGGCCGGCCTCGCCCGCGACCAGGTCGTCGGCCCGGATCGCGGCATACGCGGCCGAGCCGTCCTGCACCCTGTGGCGCATCAGGCCCGTCAGTTCGCTGCCGCCGACTGCGATCGTCGCCTGCCGGCCGTTCTGGCGGACCACCTGCCCCTTGATGCGGTTGCGGAAGCCCATGAAGTCGGCGACGTCGACATGCTCGGGCGCCTCGTACAGCTCGGTCGGGGTCCCGACCTGGCGGATGACGCCGTCCTTCAGCACGACGATCCGGTCGGCGAGCGACAGCGCCTCGTCCTGATCGTGCGTGACGTAGATCGTGGTGGCGCCCAGCGTGTTGTGGATGCGCCGGATCTCGGCCCGCATCTCGAGTCTGAGCTTGGCGTCGAGATTGGACAGGGGCTCGTCCATGAGCACGAGCGGCGGCTCGATGACGATGGCGCGGGCGATCGCCACGCGCTGCTGCTGGCCGCCTGACAATTGGCCCGGCAGCTTGTGGCCCTGTCCCTGAAGACGGACGAGGTTGAGCGCCTCCTCGATCTTGCGCTCCATCTCGGCCTTGGCGGTGCCCCGCATCTTGAGGCCGAAGCCGATGTTCTGGCGCACGGTCAGGTGCGGGAACAGCGCGTAGTTCTGGAACACCATGCCGAAGCCACGCTCTTCCGGCCGAAGCGTGTCGATGCGCCGCTTGTCGAGCCAGATGCCGCCGCCGGTAACAGGCAGGAGGCCCGCGATGCAGTTCAGCGTCGTCGACTTGCCGCAGCCGGAAGGGCCGAGCAACGCGATGAACTCGCCGCGCTTGACGGTCAGGGTGACATTCTTGAGTGCGTTCAGGCTGCCAAACTCGCGACGAACCTGGTCGAGCCGAAGCTCGTTGAAGTGTTGAAGTGCGATGGTCATGAACTGACTCCTCTATGTCTCGACCAAGCGCGCTGGCTTCAGTCGACGATCACGGGATGAATGGGCGGCAGCCTGAACGAGGCAGGCTGCCTGATTGCGGCTCCCCGCCGACTTACTTGCGCTTGGCCCCGCCGACCTCCTCGTCCCACCGACGGAAGGCGACGACGAGCTGCTCCGGCTGGAGTTGCAGCTCGACAGGCGCCGAGCCGATGAGGCGGTCGTAGTCCGGCCAGCCGTATTCCTTGATGACGTCCTGGCTTTCCTTCGGCGCCATGGCGAGGGTTGCGGCCTTCACCGAAGGACCCGGATAGAAGTAGCCCTCGTCGTAGAAGTATGCCTGCTGCTCGGGCTTGAGCATGTGCTTGAGCAGGTCGATGACGACGGGCATCTTCTCCGGCGCGACGCCCTTCGGCACCGCAAAGTACTGCGCGTCGGACACCCAGTGGAATCCTTCCAGGGCAAACAGGCCGACCTCCTTGGGTACGATGCCCAATGCACGCGGGTTGATGTACCAGCCGACCGTCGAGACGATCATGTCGCGGGAGCCGTCGCCGATCTCCTTCATCGTCTGCCCGGTCCCGGAAGGGTAATACTCGATGTTCTCGCCGAGCGCCTTCAGGTAGGCCCAGGTCTTGTCCCAGCCCTTCTGCGGATCCGTCGGATCCTGATCCTTCAGCAGGTAGGGAAGTCCCATCAGGAAGGTGCGGCCGGGACCGGAATTGGCTGGGCGTGCGTACAGGAACCGCCCCTTGTTCTCGCGCGTGTAGGCCAGGAGGTCCTCGGCGGTCTTTGGCACGTTCTTCACGCGGTCCGGACGGTACTCGAACAGCGGTCCCGACGGGGAGTAGGCGATCTCCAGGCCGTAGCCCTTGGCAAGGGCCTGCATCTTGAGTGCGCCGCCATCGAAGATGTCCTCGGGCTTAGGCAGGACACCGGAGAACTGCGGCAGGAGTTCCTGGAAGAGCTGCTGCTCGATGCCTGCGAACAAAGCATCGGTTCCGGTCAGGACGATGTCGATGTCGACGCGGCCGGCGGACTGCTGGGCCTTGAGCTTGCTGGCGAGCTCGGGTGCGGGTGCCTTGGTGTAGGTGATCCGGGAGACGGCCTTCGGGTTCAGCTGCTTGTAGGCATCAATCGACTTCTGGCTGAGCGCGAGGTTGCCGGCGACGTCGATGACGTTGAGCGCGACGGGGGATGACGGCATCGGGCCGAGACCCTGGGCCCGGACGCCCGTGGCCGCGAGGCCCATGGCTCCCATACCGGTGACGAACGTGCGACGGCTGATCGAATAATTCATCGGCTTTCCTCCTGTGATGCCCCTCGGTTGAGCAGGGTGCCTTCTGGCTTGACTTCACTAGATCGATCCACTAGACCGATCTAGTAGACCGATCTAGTAAACGTGCAGAGCGGCTTTGGCAAGCGGAAATTATCGAACCCCCGATACGGGGCTGGCCCAGGGAGGCTTCAATGAGCAAAGGAAAGTCGACGGCACTGGTGACGGGCGCGGGGCGGGGCATCGGGCGCGCCATCGCGTTCGCCCTGTCCGATGCCGGATTCCGGGTGGTCGTCAACGACCTGCCGGGCTCGGACGATCTCGGCGAGACGGTGGCCGGGATCGCGCAGCGCGGCGGCGAGGCCCAAGCCCTGCCCTTCGATGTGTCGGACGTGCAGGGCCATGCGCGCGCGGTCGACGCCGCCTGGGACGCCTTCGGCGGCATCGACTGTCTCGTCAACAACGCCGGCGTTTCGGTCAAGGTGCGTGACGACATCCTGAACGTGACCCCCGAAAGCTACGACCGCCTCATGGCGATCAACCTCAAGGGACCCTTCTTCCTGACCCAGGAGGTCGCGCGACGCATGATCGATGCGCCCTCCCCGTCGTTCCGCAGCGTCGTCACGATCTCGTCGCTTAACGCCGAGTTCGCCTCGCTCGACCGGGCGGATTACTGCATCTCCAAGACGGGCCTCTCGATGATGGCGCAGCTCTACGCCCTGCGCCTGGCCGACCACGGCATCGGCTCCTACGAGATCCGCCCCGGCGTCATCCGCACCCAGATGACGGCGGTCGCCACGGAGAAGTACGACCGCCTCATCGGTGAGGGCCTGATCCCGATCCGGCGCTGGGGTGAGCCGGGGGACATCGGCAGGGCCGTGGCGATGCTGGCATCAGGCCAGCTTGCCTACTCGACCGGCGAGGTCGTGCGGGTGGACGGCGGCATGGCCGTGAGGAGGCTCTGATGACGGCGTCGGGGCAGCCGCTCGCACCGGGCGAATACTGGTTCGAGGACCTGCGCGAGGGCGACCGCTACGAGACGGGGCGCATCGTCGTGACCGACGCCCACATCGTCGGCTTCGCTGGCCTGTCCGGTGACTTCTTCGACGTCCACATGGACGACGAGTTCGCGCGCGCCCAAGGCTTTCCCGCCCGCCTAGCGCATGGGCTCCTGGGGCTTGCCCTGGTCGACGGGCTGAAGAACCGATCCTCGGTCCGGCTCATGGCCATCGCGTCGCTGGGCTGGAACTGGAGGTTCCGCGCCCCGATCCTCGCCGGGGATCGGATCGGCGCGAAAGTGCGCGTCGCCGGCACACGCTTGTCGCGTAAGGAGCAGGCCATCCTCACCTTGGCCTTCGAGGTCACCAAACAAGACGGAACGATCGTGCAGGATGGGGATACGTCCCTCCTGATGCGCCGCCGTCAATCCAACCAGGGAGAGAACACATGACATCATCGATCCGCTTGCCGAACGACGACGGACGTCTCGAGGAATTCACGATGCCGAAGGCAGCCTCATGGCGTCCGGCGAAGGCCGGGCAGCCCCTGGCGCGGGTGGCCCTCTCGGCCGGACACGTCGTGTCCAACCCGCTGGCCGACATCTCGCCGATGCGGGACGTCGCTATCGACTTCGACGCCACGCAGCGCTTCCGCGATCACCTCTGGGACCTCGGGCTCGGTGTCGCGGAGGCAATGGACACCGCCCAGCGCGGCATGGGATTGAACTGGGCCTCCGCCCAGGTCCTGATCCGGAATACGGTCGAGGCGGCACGGTCGCGTCCCGGGGCCGTCGTATTCTCCGGCGTCGGTACGGACCATCTCGATTCCGCCAACGCGACGTTGGACGACGTGGTCCGAGCGTACCTGGAGCAGCTCTCGTTCGTGCAGGGGATCGGTGGCCGGGTCATCCTCATGGCGAGTCGCGCCTTGGTGCGGGCCGCCAAGGGCCCGGAGGACTACGCATCGGTCTATCAACGCGTGCTCGCCGAGGCCGACCAGCCCGTCATCCTGCACTGGCTCGGCGACATGTTCGATCCGGCGCTTGCCGGCTACTGGGGACAGAATGGCGTCGACGAGGCGATGGACGTCTGCCTCGGGATGATCGAGGACAATGTCGACAAGGTCGACGGCATCAAGATCTCTCTTCTCGAGGCACGGTACGAGATCGCCATGCGCCGCCGCCTTCCGGCAAGCGTGAAGATGTATACGGGTGACGACTTCAACTATCCGGAAATGATCGCCGGGGACGAGACTGGCTTCAGCCATGCACTTCTCGGCATCTTCGACCCCATCGCCCCGGCCGCCTCGGCGGCACTCCGTGCCCTCACGGAACAGGGAGAAGCGTCCGGACGAGAGGCCTTCAGGGCCATCCTCGATCCCACGGTGGAACTGTCGCGGGAGCTGTTCCGGGCGCCGACACAGTATTACAAGACGGGAGTCGTCTTCCTGGCCTATCTCAGCGGGCATCAGGATCACTTCACGATGCTCGGGGCCCAGCAGGGCGCACGCTCGATCCTGCACCTGTCGCGGGTCTTCCGGCACGCGGCCTCGATCGGCCTGTTCGCCGACCCGGGCCGTGCGGCGTCGCGCATGCGCACGGTCCTGGCCCTGCATGGACTCGCTTAGCACAGGCCTCTTGACGCCCGACGAAGGGGAATGACATGGATGAGCCAGGTTTCCTGGAGGGTGCCCGGGCCGTGAGTGCAGCAAAAACCGTGAAAATCGGACCCCGGCCGACCCTGGTGGACATCGCCAAGGCCAGTGGCGTGTCGAAGGCAACGGTATCCCTTGTCTTGCGCAACAGCCCGAGCATTCCCGAACGCACCCGCGAACGGGTCCTGAGTGCCGCAAAGAAGCTTGGCTACGTTTACAACCGCGGTGCGGCGAGCCTGCGCTCCCCGCACACGCAACTGATCGCCATGGCGGTCAACGACCTGACCAATCCGTACTTCGCCGAGGTCGTCGCCGCCATGGAGGATGCGCTGACGGTCGAGAACCGCATCGTGCTGATGTCGAACACAGCCGAGTCGGTGGCTCGGCAGAGCGCGTTCGTCGAGACCGTGCGCGAGTACAATGTCGACGGTCTGCTGATGGTGCCGGCGGTCGGGACCGACGCAAGCCTGATCGACCAGTTGCGGTCGCAGCGCCTGCCATGCGTGCTGGTATCCCGCGCGGTGCCAGGCGCGGAGGTCGACCTAGTTCAGGGTGACCACCGTGGCGGGATGATCAAGGCCGTGGAGCACCTCATCGGGCTCGGTCACGAGCGGATCGGATTCATTGGCCTCAACGAGAAGATCTCGACGGGTCGCGACCGCTTCGTGGGCTACCGGCAGGCGCTCAGCGACAACGGCATCCAGCTCGAGCCGCGTCTCGTGCTGTCGGGACCTGCAACGCGCGATGTGGGGATGGCCCAGGTGCTGTCGCTTCTCGACTTGCCAGAGCCGCCGACGGCAGTGGTCTGCTTCAACGATGTGATGGCCTTCGGCGTCATGCTCGGGCTGCGTTCGCGCGAGTTGACGCCCGGGAAGGACTTCTCTGTCGTTGGCTTCGACGACATCGCCGAGGCCACGCTCTGGCGCCCGTCGCTGACCACCGTTGCGATGTCGCGGCCGGAAATCGGAAAGGCCGCGGTCGACCTGTTGCTGCATCGCATCGCGAATCCCGATGCACCGCCCCGAACCGTCATCGTGCCGACCGAACTCGTCAGGCGCGAGACCACGTGCTCGCCGAGGCAGGTCAAGAGAGCCGCGAAGCAGAGGCTGCGCCAAGTCGCGCCAAGACGGTAAGGCGATGTCGCAGCCCGTTTAGCACCAGATAGGTTGATCAGAGGCATCGGCTGTCGGATCGCGGAGGACATTCGCTTGAGGGTGGGTGCCCACAGACGACGGAGCCGCGTGCCTCCGTAATCATAAGTTCCAGGTCATGGTGAGCCCCCTCTCAATTCTCCTTACCCAAGTCCTGCCGTTCTGGGCCGAGCGCGCGTTCGATCCGCAGCATGGCGGTTACTTTACTGAGTTGACGCCGGAAGGGCATCCGGTCGCCGAGGAGAGTCGGCTCTGCCTCGTCCAGACCCGGATGCTCTATACCTTCAGTCATGCCTACTGCCTCTCGAGCGAGAGTTGGGCCTTCACCGCTGCCGAACGGGCACTGGACTTTATGACGAGGCGGCTCCGACGTCCCGATGGGGCGTTCGCCGCAATGGCAAGCCTTGGCGAGGGTACATCGCAGGCGGATCTCGTCGACTTCTACGATCAGGCCTTCGTGCTCTTCAGCTTGGCCTGGTGGTACCGCGCGAGCCATGATCCCGCCGCTCTTCGGATGGCACACGCCGCTATGGCTGCCCTCGATCTTAACCTGAAAGACCCGGTTTACGGTGGCTGGCAAGAGGCCAACATTGAGCAGGCGCCACGCCGGCAGAACCCGCATATGCACCTCCTCGAGGCGATGCTCGCCTGGTACGAGGTAACGGAAGATGAAGCCTGGATCGTGCCGGTGAGGGAAATCCTGAGCCTGTTCAGGGAGCGATTCTTCGACGCGCCGACGGGCACATTGCGCGAGTTCCTTGGCCCTGACCTCTCACCAGTTCCGGACCAGGCGGGACAGATACGCGAACCGGGGCACCATTTCGAATGGGTTTGGCTCCTCTACCATTACCGTCGCCTGATCAACGAGGAAGACGTGACCGGCATGGCCGAGCGTCTCTACGAGACAGCCCGTCGGCACGGTGTCGACCGTGAGGGCCTCGTGGTCGAAGCCATCGACCCACACGGTGCCACGCTGGAGTCCGGACGGCTTCTCTGGCCGCAGACGGAGGCCGTCAAGGCAGCCATCGCCCGAACGGAGTTCCTCAACGCGGATCCGGCCGAGGCCGACGCTTTCCTCGTGGCCATGATGAGGACGCATTTCCCTTCATCCGGGCCGCTCTGGATCAATCATGTTTCGAGCCAAGGCGAGCCGCTCTCGCGAAACGTTCCAACGCGCCTCTTGTACCATCTGACGCTTTGCGTCGCGGAGTACGCACGCTTGCGGGGGGCGATAATGCCGAATGTATTCACAGCGCACTGAGGGCGGATGCTGCTGCTCGTGTTCTCCACCGCAGCGATCAGGCGCCAATGTTCGCCGTGGGAATTTCGAAGGGCTGCAAACGGTCATTTCTGCCGATCCCCGACTGTTCGCGAACGTCTGCTTCGGCTGAGTTAGCTGTCCTTCGGCTACCTTCTCAAATGTGCCATTTTAGGACCTTCCGGGATTAAGACATGGAGTTTCATAGAAGGCTCTTTATGAAATGTAATTTCAACTTACTTCCAGATCGATCTGCACGATGGAGCGCGTCGATTGTTGTGGCCTTCAGGAGCAAACGCCATCAGACCGTCCATTGCCATATCCCCGGTCCCGCTGACGCAGTATCTCTCGCGGCCGCCGGAACAGCCGATCCGGTGTTATCGCCAATGCGAACCGCCACTGGTATCATGGTTAAGAGCATTGAGACGCCCTGCGAGTTAAGGGGTCGACTGCGGACGCAGCAGGGGCCTACCCGGCGTATCTCTCCAGGGAGAGACGGCTATGGCAACAGCATGGGTCGAGCGGCGGCTTGCGGCGATCCTGGCGGCGGACGTCGTCGGCTATTCTCACCTCATTGAGCAGGATGAGGCCGCTACCCTGTCGGCCTTAAAGGACCTGCGACACAAGGTCATCGAGCCGCTGCTGGCGGCGCACCACGGCCGGATTGTCAAGTTGATGGGCGACGGGGCCATTGCCGAGTTCGGCTCGGTGGTCGACGCTGTAGCCTGTGCGGTCGGCGTGCAGAAGGGCGCAGCCGAGCGGCAGGCCGATGTGCCGGCCGAGCACCGGATCGTGTTTCGCATCGGCATCAATCTTGGCGACGTCGTGGTCGAGGGGGAGGACCTGCTCGGCGACGGCGTCAACGTGGCAGCCCGGCTGGAGCAATTGTGCGAGCCGGGCCGGGTTCTGGTCTCCGGCACAGCTTATGACCATCTTCAGGGCAAGCTCGACCTGACCCTGGATTTCGTCGGCGAGCAGCGGGTGAAGAACATCAGCCGGCCGGTACGGACCTATCGGGTCCGGCTGAACGGATCGCGGCCAAGCTTGCGGCTTCATGCGCGGCGCTTTCGCCGATGGGCCGCCGCAGGGGCGGCCGTACTGGCCTTGCTGGTGATTGGACCCCTGCTCTGGCTGCGTCCATGGGAACCGCGGCTGGAGCCTGCATCCGTCGAGCGGATGGCACTGCCGCTGCCCGATAAGCCGTCGATCGCCGTTCTGCCGTTCGCCAACCTGAGCGGCGATCCGGAGCAGGAGTACTTCGTCGACGGCATGACCGAGGACCTCATCACCGACCTGTCGAAGGTCGCGGGGCTGTTCGTTGTCGCCCGCAACTCGGTCTTTCCGTTCAAGGGCCGAGCCGTGACTGCGCGTGAGGTGGCGGAGAAGTTGGGCGTGCACTACGTGCTCGAAGGCAGCGTGCGCCGGGCCGGTGACCAAGTCCGTGTCAATGCGCAGCTCATCGACGCGACCACGGGCGTGCCCCTCTGGGCCGAGCGTCACGACGGCAGCGCCAAGGACATATTCGCCGTTCAGGACAAGTTCGTCCAAATCATCGTTCAGGCTTTGGCGCTCAACCTCTCCAAGGACGAGCAGGAGGAGATCGGCCGCGGGCAGACGAAGAGCATCGCCGCGCGTGAGGCCTTCCAGCGCGGCTGGGAATCCTATCTCCGCTTCACGCCTGCGGAGAACGCACGGGCCGCGGGCGAGTTGAAAGCCGCGATCGCTCTCGATCCGAACTACGGGAGGGCCTATGCCGCCCTGGCGCTGGTCTATTTCCGGGGCGGTGCATGGCACTGGAGCGAGCCGTTGGGCATGAGCACCGAACAAGCGGCCGAGACTGCCAGGCTATACATGCGCGAGGCGAAGTCGCGGCCGTCGTCGCTTGCGAACGTCGCGGCGGCGCATTTCAACCTGTACGCCGGGCGGCATGACGACGCCTTTGCCGACGCGGCGCGGGCACTTGCACTCGATCCCAATGATCCTGAAGCCCATCTCGGCATGGCCTGGGCCATGATCACCACGGGCAAGCCGCAAGCCGGCCTGGAATTCATCGAGACCGCCATGCGGCTCAATCCTAATTACCCCAGTCACTACGCCCTAGCCCGGGGCGTAGCGCTGTTCGCGAAAGGTGATCTCGACGAAACCGCGCGTGTCTTCGCAAGGGCGCTCCAGGCCGACCCGCAGGCTATCGAACTGGTGCCTCCTCTCGCCGCGACGTATGCACACCTCGGGCGGCGGCGGGAGGCACGCGAACTGCTTCTGGTTTGGAAGCCGGGAGCACACCAATCGGAGTTGGAGTATTATCCGGTTACCTATCGACTTCCGTACAGGTGGTCTGCGGCGGCAGCTAAGACGGCAGAGCGGCTGTTCGACGGCCTCACCATAGCCACGTTGCCCATGGAGGTGACGGTACCGAACCTTGTACCTGCTTTGGAACAGGGCACTGTGTTCGAGCGCGGGTGGGCGGCAAGAACTCTGGGACAATTTGGGCCCCAAGCTGCGGAGGCGGTTCCAGCCTTGATCCACGTGCTCGCGGATGGAAAACCTCCCGTGCGATGGCAAGCCATCATCGCTTTAAGGAAAATCGGCCCTTCAGCGCGAGCGGCGCTGCCTGCCCTTGCGGCTATCCAAGATGATGACTTGCTCGGATCCGACGCGAGGGATGCCGTGAAGGAGATCGAGAACAGGTAACCTGCGGTGGAAAGCGCGTTCAGGCTGGGACAGAGAAGACGGCTGGTTGCCCTCTCTACCTCTTCAACTCTCACGTTCCACAAACCACCAGAGGACCTGGAGGGTCCCCAGCAAGCCAAATCAGATTCGGCGGCTTTTGCTACTTGTCTGGATGCGAGACCTCCATGGCGGCAGCGACGACCCGGAGGGCTACCGTGCATCGCGTCCACTCTCTTCATGGATGCTCGTATCGATCCCCGCGGCCCGGCCCTCGGCAGGGGCAAGCAGAGCATCGGCCCGAATTCGGGGGAAGCGGCAGATGGTATCGATGCCAGGTACGGTAAGGAGGCGGCTGCTGGGGAGGTTTCCCCGCCTGGGACCATCCTGGTGAGACGGCCTTTTCCGTGGCCTCGCCGACCGATTTCTCTATCATGGCCGATGTGGACGAGACACCGCAGGTCGAACGCAAGCTGGTCGCGATCCTCGCCGCCGACGTGGTGGGGTACAGCCGCCTCATGAGCCTCGACGAGACGGGCACCCTGACCCGGCTCAAGGCGCTGCGCCACGATGTCGTCGATCCGGTGATCGCGAGCCATCACGGCCGCATCGTCAAGCTCATGGGCGACGGCACGCTGGTCGAGTTCGCGAGCGTGGTCGATGCCGTGGCGTGCGCCGTGGAGATCCAGCGTGCGATCGCCACCCAGCGCGAGACCCTCCCCGAGCAGGCGCGGATCTCGCTCCGGATCGGCATCAACCTTGGCGACGTCATCGTCGATGGCGACGACGTCTACGGCGACGGGGTCAATGTTGCCGCCCGGCTGGAAGCCATCTGTGAGCCTGACGGGATCGTCATCTCCGGACCGGCTTATGACCAAGCCAGGAACAAGCTTGACGTTGCGTTCCAGTCGCTTGGCAACCGACACCTGAAGAACATCCCCGAGCCGGTCCGGGTCTATCGCGTCCTGCTGAAGCTGCCTGCACGACGCCTAGGCCAGCGGCCGCGCTGGTCCACCCTGGCTGCGGCGCTGGTCCTGTTAGCCATCGTGGCCGCGACCGGTGTGGCGCTTTGGCCCCGGCCGGCCACCCTAGTGTCGGACCTCCTGCGCTCGGCCGGGCTGGGGGGCGGCAAGCCCTCGCTCGTCGTCCTCCCGTTCGACGGTCCCGGCGACAATCCCCAGCAGGACTATTTTGCCGACGGACTCACCGACGATCTCATCACCGACCTGTCCAAGATCTCAGGGCTGACGGTGATTGCCCGCCACTCGGCGTTCGCGTTCAAGGACCAGCCCAAGGACGTCGGCACGATCGCCCGGCAGTTGGGCGTCCGGTACGTGCTCGGGGGCAACGTCCGCCGTGCGGGCGACACCATCCGGGTCAATATGCAGCTTGCCGATGCCGCCACCGCCAGCACCGTCTGGGCGGAGCGCTATGACGGCAGCGCCACCAGGATCTTCGAGTTGCAAGACCAGTTGATCAAGCGTGTCGTCGAGGCCCTGTCGGTCCGGCTGACCGAGACTGAGGCCTCCGCCATCACCCGCCTGCCCACCCGCAACCTCGAAGCCTACGATTTCTACCTGCGGGCCGAACAGAAGGTCTATTCGGTCGGGGCCCGATCCCTGGGCGAAGCCCTCACCATGTACGAGAAGGCGATCTCCCTCGATCCCGGGTTCGCCGACGCCTATGCGGGCCATGCGCGAGCGATCGTCGACGTCCTCGCCTTCGACTTCCAGCCCCTAATGCTGAGTGCGGTCGCCCGCCAGCAGGCCTATGCGTCGGCAGGTCGGGCCCTGGAACTCAATCCGGGACTGCCGCGGGCCTATGCCGTCCTCGGCATCCTGCAAATGCTCGACGGCGAGATCGACCGCGCGATCGAGTCGGTGCAACGGGCGGTCGCGCTCGATCCGAACGGCGCCGACGCCAAGCTCAACCTCGCCATCGTGCTCACCTATGCGGGGCGACACCCCGAAGCCTTGACGGCCATGGAACGGGTGCTGCAACTCGATCCGAAGCCGAAGGCGCAGGTCTACGACTACTACGGCCTGGTGCTGTACATGAACCGCCGGTACGAGGAGGCGCTCAAGGTCCTGCGCTCGGCCGGCCCTGACGGCTTGGGCGATGTCGGCATCGAGACCATCGCCATGGCAAGCGCCCAACTGGGCCGCATGGAGGATGCGCACAAGGCCGTGGAGGCCATTCTCAGGAGGATCGACAGTCAAAGTGTTGCCAGTCTCCGCGTCATGTACGGGCATCATCGGCGGCCGGAGGATCTGGACCACCGGATGTCGGCCCTCCTCAAGGCGGGCCTGCCGGAGTGGTGTTTCGGGTTCAGGGGCCGCCCGGAGGATCGGCTGGACGCGGCGGCGATCCGCTCCCTCGCTTCGGGCAGGACGTGGACCGGGCACCTCCAGAACGGCGCATCGTTCGTCATGCAGCTCGGCTCGAACGGCGATTTCGCGGTGCGTACGCAAACGAGGATGGCCGTGGGCCGGTTCACGCTCGAACAGGACCGCTTCTGCACGCAATCCGCGGGGGTCCTGCTCGGCCGGAAATTCTGTAGCCCGGTCTACCGCAATCCCGGCGGAAGCGCCGAGACTCGGGACGAGTACGTTTATCCCGACTCCACCACCGTCCGGTACTTTTCGGTCGCCCGATGACGTCGCCACGAAGGGCCGCGGCCCAGGTCGGAGGCTCGAGGCCGACGCTCATTTGCCAGCCCGCCGGGCCTGGAATTCCTTCTGCCGGATCTCCGGCCAGTTGACGTCGGCCTTCGCGACCACATCGCCGGCGTGGGCGTCGAAATCCTCCTCCAGGCCTTCCCCTCCGCCGAACAGGTAGAGTTTTCCGTCAACGATCCGCCAGGCTTCCGGATCGATGTTGGCCGAGGCTTCCTCGTTCGCCGTTCCCAGGGCGCAGAAGCCGCCATACTGCGGCGCGTAACGAATGGGCTCGGCCGCGAAGGCGTCCCGGTTCCCTGTGTTCGAAAACTGCCACGTGGCGCCGAGCCAATCGTAACTGAACTCGGGAGCCCCCTTGGTCGGGCGGCCCTCGGTGAAGTAGGCAACCGGGTCGTAGCCCTTGATGGCGATGTTGCCGAAGTAACCGGTGTTCACGCCGTCGGCTCCTACGGCGGTGCCGATGCCCAGGCAGAGGAGCAGCGGGACGGGTTTCACCGCACGTGGCAACCATCCAGAGGTTGGGAAGCAGCGCAAGACCATGGCAGGCACTCCTCTTCTCCGATCCGGTCAATTCGCGGCCGCAAGGCACGCGGCCTCCGAGGCGCCGATCTTTTCCTTCGGCTGGCATCGGGCGCCGTGCCGCTTCAGCAGCGCCATCACTGCGGCGCTCTTGTAGAAGGTCGCCCGGGTCAACGGCGAGTAGCCGTCGCCCTGGACCGCCTCGACATCGGCTCCGCGTGCGATCAGCAGCTCGGCAACCGCGGCCTGGTTCTGCTCGGCGGCGACATGCAGCGGCCTGATGGCGTGCAGGCTCCTGGCATCGACCATGGCGCCATGGTCCAGCAGCAGGATCGCGATGCGTAGGCTGCCCGCATAGGCCGCGGCATGGAGTGCGGTGAACCCGCGGTCGTTGCGCGCCTCGAGATCGGCTCCGGCCTCGATCAGCGCCGCAACGGCTTCGGGCTGGTCCGCGAGGGCGGCCTCGATCAGGGGCGTCTCGCGATTGTCGTCGCGGCTGTTTACGTCGCTGCCGGTGGCAAGGAGTTGCTTGATCTGGTCGATGTTGCCTGTGCGGGCCGCGTCATGGAGCGGCGCGGCATTCCCTTGGCCGCCGATGCCCCCGAGGCAGACGGCAAAGGCCAGGGCGAAAACCCATGAGGACCGCATCACGCTCATCTCCGACGTGCGCCCGATCCAAATCGCCACGACGATCCAGCGACTGACACCACCGTAGCATGGCGGAATCTTACGCCCGATCCCCAGGAAGGCAAGCAATCACTCACCCAACGTGTCCGGACGTCCCGGTTGTTGCCGGGGTCGGAAGGTCCGTCGATGGATCAGTCGTCAGGTACCGCCAGCATGCCCATCCTTGATCGCCGGGAGATGAAGCTGGATCCGGCACCGCTCAGCGGGCAGCCGTTTTGGTCGACCTTGCGAAGTCGTCCGCCCTCTCGCCTTCTCAAGGGCAGGCTTCGTCATGGGACAGGCCGGATGGACCGCTCGCGAAGGGCAAACGCAGGTTCGAAAATCGCTGTCGGGTTTCGCGGCAGGATGGCACAGTAGGTTGCATAGCCCCTCATGAAGCCAGGCCCGTTCTCGAACCGCCCGCACCAATGCCCCCCGTCGGTTTCACCCGTATCACCAGCTAGCGCCCGATACTGGATCGTGTGGTCTGGCACCCAGATCCACTTTCCCTCGACGAACATCTGCACCCCGGTTGGCC
>NZ_JAGPUP010000497.1:0-31528 GCF_018069605.1 Microvirga sp. HBU67558
AGCTCTGTATAGGAAACGTGGCCCATAGCTCGCCTCCTTTCTCTCCTGTACAGATATTTGTACATATCCTGGAAACTGTCAATAGCCTTAACCGTTCCATGGCTGCGACCTCGGGTCTTTGGGCGCTTCTGTATGGCTACGGTTGGAAAGCTTAGTGCAGTGGGCCGTGGCAGGTGTCTTGTGTCTCGGACGGGGGTAAGGGGGCCAACCCGCAAAACAACTCCCCTTGAGCGGAGCATCGGGCTTTGGCTCGCCGTCTATGCACAATTGGTTTCTGCATAGACGGCGAGCCAAGGCAATTAAGCGGCGGCCTGAAACGCTCGGCGGGCTCTCTCGACGGATCTGCACAAGTGTAGTCTGATAATCGCAAGCGTGCCCAGCGTCGGAGATTATCGCGCTGGTGGTGGAGTGTTGCTATGGGGTTTCGCTGGCGGGTCAGAGTGTTTCCCGGCGTCCGGCTGAATGTGACGAAGAAGGGTGTTGTTTCGACATCGGTCGGGGCCGGCCCGCTTACAGTCAATTTCAGTAAACGGGGTGTCACTTCGATAGCTTCCTTGCCGGGAACAGGTCTCTCGTATGTTCATCGGCATAAGGGCAGGAGAGAGCGGCTATCTGAGCCGCCTCCGCAGCTTCGCCCGATGATCCCAGCCCATACCGTTCGGCCGTCGCGTGCCCGAGGGATTTGGGTCGGTGTCGGCATTTTCGCATTCGGCCTATTGGTCGCCGGGTTGAGCTTAATCCGAGGGAATGCCCCTTCAATCGCGTCATCTCCGACCGCAGCGGGAACGTCGCTCACGACACCCGCGCCATTGCCACCCCGGCGGCCGTCCTCGCCCTCTGATTAGGGCTTGGGTTCTTCAGATTTGCCCTTCCTGTATCGATCAAGGGCGGTGATGGCGGCTTGGGCGGCCTTGGTTGATACTCGTTCGTCGTTCCCATCGTTAAGGCCGACAGACCGGTCAGGCTCTGCAATCCTGTCTTTGTCGAAGATTGTATCGGCCTCTTGCGAAAGAATGTCCTTAATAGCCTTCGCTACAATCTCTATCTCTTCAGGGGTCATCTAATTCGTCCTGTTCGAATGGTGTCGTAGCCGCCTTGGCTCGCCGACTACTCAGAAATGGTTTCTGCATATACGGCGAGCCAAGACGAGGGGATGTCCCGTGCCCTAGTCCATGCTATCGGCCTGCTGCTTTGCGAGTTCTGCCATTGGCTTCTTCAGGTCTTCAAAGAGAACCTGAATAGTGGCGTCAACAAAGGGGCGCCCGGTTTCGAGTGCTGCCGGGCCGGCTTTAGCGAACTTGTCGAGCATTTCGCCGTGCATTGTGACGAAACGCCCCCGGATCCCGTCTAGGGTCAGACCCTCCCGAGCTGCGGCCTCTAGTTGTATGTGTCGATTGGTGTGGATGATGAGCTTCTCCAAAACGTAGAGACGCGTAAGGACAACATCCTCAAGGTTCAGCGGAACATGCTTGCCCTGTGCTGCCTGGGTCATTCTGGAGCCCTCTAATTGGACAGACGCGACGGGGAGCCGTGGGCGGTCGCGTTCTGGATGTTCCGGCGCTCCTTCACCTTGTTCAGGACGAGCGTAAAAAGCTCTTTGGCGTAGCCCTTGCCGAAGCTGGCAACCCCCTCATGGCCCTTAGCCTCCAGGCCCTCGGTGGTCAGCTCTTGGAGGTGGTTTAGATGGTCCTCGATCCTGTCGATTGCGGACGAAGACGGTCCATGCCCGTCTGCCATCATCGAAGTTAGGATAACTGCGTTATCGACGGCGATAACCTCCAAGACGTTCAATCGGGCAAGGATCTGCTGCGCGATGGGGTCAAGCTGTTCATGCGTCGGTTGTGGGGTGGTCTCATCGCTCATTCGGTGTCGTTCCTCTGGTGTTTCGATTGGTGGGAAATTGGATCACGACGCATTCAGGCTTAGGCGTCTTCATCGGCGCGGAGGGCGGGCATTCCCATTCTCCTCGGGCCATAGAAAGGGCTAGGGTCATCCCCTGCCCTATGGCGCGGGCTAGATCCTCGTGGCCCGGCTCAATTGTGAAAACAGGTTCATAGGCCCCATCGGCGGCATTCATGATGAGATGCAGGCAGGGCGGCCCGGGGAGAAATCCGTCCTCCTCGCCACAGGCTTTCACCAGTGACAAATGCAGACCGTCTATTTCCTCGAACCTCTCAAGGGTGTCATAGTGGATGACCTTGGGCATGGTGGTGACGGACATTAGTTGGTCTCCGTGCCTGCATCACGAATTTCAGCGCCACCAAGCCATTCTTGAGCTTCCTCTAGGCTGCGAAACGTATGTTCCGTCTCCACGAAAGGGGCGGGTCTTCTGCGCGGATGCACATCGGTCAAAAGCTCGGCAGTCCAGGTAGCGTTATTAGTCTCACCGCTCCGGACCAGGCTGGCGATAATCTCCCCATCTAGCAAAACGTCATAGCTGCCAGGTGCAAGTCGAGAGAGGGTGTAGGGCATATCTAAGCCTCTGCTTTAAGCCGGACGCCCGGCCGTCCGTGGTTCAGAAACTCCACCCCAGCAGCCTCTAGGGCTGCTTGCACTGCCCGAACGGTATCGAGGCCGCTTGTTAGGGTCTCGGCCTTTCTCGCCTCCATTGACCGGATTGTGTTGGCGCTCACGCCCGACAATTTCGCGAGCGTGATTTGATCCATGTCCACGAGCCCCCTTGCTGCCCGTAGCTGGTTGCCTGTCGTTAGCACGTCGCCCCCTCAATTGGTGAAAATAACAAGTTTGGTTGTTGACATACCCAAATCGCAATGGTTATTATACCAAGCATAGAGGAAACAGCAACAAGCAAGCCCTCTATATTCACAAGGAGAAGGCCAATGGCAGCTATCCGCAAGATCAACTGGACCTCGGCAATGCGGGATCTCCGCAACGACCGCACCAAGCCGGCTGTTCCTAGCTTCCTCGCCGCCCGCTCCCTGGAAATCGCCCGCCTTGATCGCCTCGCCAAGGAAGCTGCTGCCCGCCCTCTCGCGGCTGGTGGCGCCTTCGACCGCTCGGCCATCATGGGTGCTGCTATCGCTCAAGCCCGTCTCCAGCGGGCCAAGGGCTCTAAAGCTTCCTGGTCGGATCTGATGGCCTCGGCTCTCAAGTCCGCTTGGATCGCCGCCAAGCAGCAAAGGGCTCTTTCTGCTCACTAAGAAGCTACTGACGTAAATTGCTAGCAAATTAGCAAGCTACAGGAGTCACCTGGAATGGCAACGACCTCCCATGTCTCGCGGCGCTCACTCCTCACAGCCGCATCCGCAACCCTCGCCGGCACGGCCATGGCTGCTACGCCCCTCGCCTTCGCAAAGGTGTCCACGCCGGATCCGGTCTTTGCAGCTCTCGCGGCCTATCGCTCGACCCATGGTCTGAACCCGGAAGCGTGGTTCGACGTGATCGAGACCCGGCCGACAACTCAAGCGGGCCTCTTGGCTCTCGTCCGCTTCCTTTCGGAGCATCGGGAAACCTTCGACTACGAGTCCAGCAGCGGCACGGCCATCAAGACGGTTGCCGATGCCCTGGAGGCCATCACGCACAGGGAGGGAGTCTGAATGCCGCTCCTTCGCGCCCTTGCCCTGCCCGCCAAGATCCTGACAGGCACGGCCTTCCTCTATCTCGCCTGCTTCCTCGTCTCCGTCGCCTAGCAAGCTAGCACCATAACCCCGCAACAACACAACACACTATAGGAGTGCCAACATGCCTACCCTCAACCTGTTCAAGCGCAATTCTGATAAGCCCCGCCTCTCCATCCGTGAGCGTTTCCGCAATGCGGCGGCTCGGGTCATGCCCCGCTCTCGTGGCTCTCGTGCTGGTGGCGTAGATGCATCTCGCCGCGCCGTTGTGATGGGTTCTCTTGCCTCGGCGGCTCTCGCACCTACGGCCGTCTTAGCGGCCGACGCTTCCAAAGATGCGGAGTTGTTGCGCCTGGCCCGCGAGCATGACGTTGCATATTCGTTGGCTATCAGCGGCACCTTAAGGGACGCGGCCTTTGACGAGTGCTGCGATACCTATACGGGCTTGGAGTTCGCCATCCAGGACATTCCGGCGCAGACCTGGGAAGGCATTGTGCAGAAGGCCCGCATTGCTTCGGAGTATGCCTATGACCAAGCCGGCCTGCGGGTGCTGGACAACATTATCCCTTCGCTGATTGAGGACATTTGCCGGCTTGGTGGAGTGACGCGCAAGCACGACCCCGAATTACACTAGGGAGGGGTGGGTTATGACCTCTGCTCAATACCGGAAATGGCGCTTCTACGCTGAGAGCCTGATCCAACAAGCTATCGACATCCTCGACGCAATCGACGGGGATGTGGACCTTGAAGAGGGCGGCGACCAAGAGCCTGAGGGGCTCGATGAACCCGCCATCAACCTTGTGGAGCCATGGTTTCGGCCGGCTCCCGCAGCCAGGAGTGCCGCAGCATGACACGCAATCTCATTCTTCCCCTCGAAGCCTGGATAATCGCACTCGATCCCATGGCTCAATACGGATGACGGGGCAACAACCTCTTAACCCTTGGTCTCTATACGGGAGTCATGCTGCAACACCCCGCATTGCAGCTCCAGATGAGACCCCGTTCGGCTCTACCCCGAGCGGGGTTTCTTCGTATGAGTGCCCTACATGATCCGCATGGACATTCGCGCTGCTCTCCTTCTCCTTTTCACTCTCTGCCTTGCTCTTGGCCTGTTGACCTTTGAGAACCTTCCAACCCTCGCTGAAACAATCGACGGTCGGCGCGTCGTCATCATTGATGGGGACACGATAGCGATAGGGTCGGAACGGGTGCGGATCCTGAACGTGGACACGCCCGAAACCTTCCGGCCTCGATGCGAGGCCGAGCTAGTGGCCGGCCTCAAGGCCAAGGAACGGCTTGCCGAGCTGCTGCGGGCTGGGCCTGTTGGGATCGAGCGACATGGGCAGGACCGCTACAGGCGCACCCTCGCCCGCCTATCCGCTGGCGGTCGTGACGTTGGCTCGGTTCTGGTTGCTGAAGGTCTCGCCCTCCCCTGGCGTGATGGTCGGGCGGCATGGGAACAGCGTTGGCATCATTGGTGCGGGTAGAGCTAGGACTATGCCCTTAATCAATCGCTTCCCATCTCGCGGATCTGCGGGCCGGTCACTCTTCAGCAAGCCGGCGCCTCCCTTCCACCCTCGTCCTCGGTCGGGCTATTCTTCCTCCTCGGGGGAAGCGCCTATGCTCGATACGTTTCTAAATGTGTGCCTTGCTATCTTGGCACTGGCATATGCCTGTATCGGCTGGGTGTGCGTTTCCCCGCATATCGAGAAGCACCGAGCCTCTCGCCCTCCCAAGGGGCGCGTTCGTGTGCTTGTGGAGCACTCGGGCCTGTTTCTCCTCAAGCTGCTGGGTGGGGCAATCCTTGGGGTGCTGGTCTTAATGCTGCTCTCGTACCTTATGCGGTTCATCACTTGAAACTCTATTGGATGAAGACCTCCGAAGCGTTCCCGAATGACAGTTGGCCGGAAACGCAATTCACCTGCTTTGATGAGAATAAGCCGGATCGGGAGAGCGGTGGCCGGTGGCATACCTACATCGGCAATGTGCAGCAGGTCGAAGGTGGCCCCGAGGGTGGCTTATGGTCCTGGAGCGTAACCGCCACTTTCGCCGGCCCGAGGAATCCCTTCCCGCATTCGGGCCGGGAGCCGATGCGCAAGGAGGCAGGGCGGCGGGTCGCGGAAACCTATGAGCGGATGTTGCGGTTCTATGGCAAAACATGAAAAAGCTCCCTCCTGACAGAGGGAAGGTTGCCAGGAGGGAGCCGGTCTCAGGAGTTGTTTCATGAGGAAGAAACGCCATAAACCTACGCCGCAGCATCCCGTTGCCCATTAACTAGGTTAAACGTGGCCGAAGTTCCTGGCCGGATTGGATGGCATCTAGGCGTCACTTGTCAGGCTTGGGAGTCGTGCGGGGATCGTAGGGATACACTGGCTGGTCAAGCAGAGCGTAGCTCTCCACGATAATACGCTCAGTCTCTTGCACCGTCTGCTTGGCCCGCCGAAAGCTTTCCTGCTGCGCTAAACGCCAGCGCAGGTGCCTTCCATTCTGATCGAACTGTAACTTACTCATGGCAGGCAGGATGGGCCGATTAGCCCAAGGCCGCCTTAAACCATGTTACAGCTCAGTGCTGTTCCATACTGCCGACTACCCAAAATTGAGGGTTGCTTTCCCGGGAGGCTTCCTCAGGATCGATCTCGTCTCGCCTTCATCTGCGGTTGGGTTCTGCACCTCGAACGGGAAATGGCTCATGATCGAGACCCAGGGTAAAATCGAAGACATCGCTCGGACTCTCTACGACGCACAGGACTGCGCACGGGGCTGGAACCGCGAGCCGGAGCAACTCAAGCAGCCGTTCCGACAGTATGCTCAAGCTCTTACGACAGTCCTGATTGTAGCGGCCGACGAAATTAGTTCAGATGATTACGGGGAACCGGGCGGTCGGGTTGCCGTCGAGTCGGAAGTCTTTCAAGCCTGCTCTGCAGCCAGCCAGACATCAGCCAGGCTTGTGGCTCAATCCTGGCACCAGATCCGCTCCAGCAGGGCCCGAATTGCGCAATCTCGGGCGCTGCTCCGAGGCTAGTAGATCCAGCCTAAGGGGTCAGCTCAATAGAGGCTTGGAAGTAAAAGGGTTTAACGGCTGTATTGGTGGCGATATCCGCGCCGCATCTTGGCGCCGTGCAGGGCCTTCAAGGCGGCAAGTGCCTCACCTTCCCCTTTGTACTCATCGAGGCGGGTTCTGCCTGCCGTGCCCAGCCGTCCCCAGCGACGAACCAGCACCACGCGGCCGAATAGATCCCGCTCGACCTCCATAGAATAGAACCGGGCCATGTTCCGGCCGGGCTCGATCCGCTGAAGATGCACGGGGGCGGATTGATCTAAAACAGATGCGGATAGATTGCGCATGGCACCCTCTCCCTCTCGGCTGCCTGTACGATCCTAAGTCATCATATGATAACGCTCTATGAAACTATAGAGTTAACGCAGTTGTTCCATAGCGTGATATTTTGATATCAAGATAGCACGTATGATCAAAGGTGATGGCGGGGGTGAGCGCGGATGTACCGCCGCCCCCGCTCTTAGCAGGCTCCTACGGGATAATGCGGCGCTTGAACCTCAGACCCGTGAAGGCGAGAAGCGTTTCCACCACGGCACCAGGTTCATCCAATCCAGTCAGGTGCATCTCACACCTCACCTTTCCATCCGGCCGTGGATATTGGTTGAAGGTCGCGACGCGGGCCAGGTCCATTACCGTGACGGTGGTTTTCATATTGGAAACCACTCCTGGCAAGTCGGGGTCATCTGGCGCGTCATACCAGTACAGAAAACCGGCCATTAGGCATTCTCGACTATGACAGCATGGGTACCCGGTCGCACGATGTGGCTTTCGCTCCCGTTCCATCGGAACAGATACTCCACCTGCCCCCGGTACTTCGGGTTATCGAGGATGTAGCGAACCGTAGCAGGCCACCACTTTCCTCCTCTTGCGGTCGGAATACCCTCAGAGTTGAAGCAGTTAGCGATGGCCTGGAGCGTGGCCCCCTCTGCCTTCATGGCGAAGATCCGGCGCACGGTGCCGGACGCCTCCTGGTCCTCCACAAGCCCGCCCTGCCGGTCCTTCCGATAGCCCAGAGGCGCGGATCCTCCCGCGAAGCCTCCACGGGACGCCTTCTCGCGGCGCCCCAGGAACGTGCGTTCGGTAATCACCTGGCGCTCTTGTTCAGCCATGCCGGCGAGGATGGCAAAGACGGTGCGGCCCATGGGCGTTGCGGTGTCGATGGGCTCGGTTACGGATCGGAGCTGCACCCCATGGCGCTCCTGCAGGTCATTGGCGGCTGTGACGGCATAGACGATTTGCCGGGCCAGCCGGTCGAACTTCCAGACCAGGAGGACGGAGAAGGCCCCTTCCTCGGCAAGATCCACGATGCGGCGGAACCCATCTCGCTCGGCCGGCCGGGTGGCGCCTGACACGCCGGCATCCGTCACGACCTCTAGCAGCTCATAGCCCTGGCTGGCGGCAAAGGCCCGGATAGCGGCCTCTTGGGTGGCGAGCCCAAAGCCGGAGGCAGCTTGCTCCTCGCTCGAAACTCTCACATAGCCTACCGCCTTTGAGGCGACCTCGGCGCGGGCCGTCTTTACCGCAGAGGCACGACGCTTCAGGCGCTGGACGCGCATCGATCCGCTAGGGGTCATGGCTGTTCCCTCGGGTGCCTCTACAGGCCGCTTTATGAACTCTCCCGAGAATTTATAATCAGCGTGCTACAAAGCTCAAGAGCTATCTTGATAGCACCGTGCCTCGATAGGGGATTATCGCGGTAAGTCCTTTTCGAGGTCCGCCGCTGTTGAGGGTGTCGGCACACAGGCATAGCTCAATTGACCATGTTGGTTCTCGCCCCTCGTCATCGCTTCGCTGACCGTAGCGATAGTCCCAGCGTGCTCACAGGCTTTCTCGGTGTAGGGAAGCGGCATCTGGATCATTGCCGTGCCGGAGGGTCCTGAGTGGATGAGGACCAGGAAAAACATTGAAAGCATGATGAACTCTATGAATGAAAGCGGCCTGATAGCATGATAGCAACGTGCCGTCGTGCGCTTAAAGCGCCGTTAACCTCTATCGCGGCACGGTGGCACGAACATGCGGAGGATTCGCCGTTGCCTGATGTCACGAAAGCAATTGTCCTGGCTGGGGTTCTCATAGCCTTCGCGATTGCCTTTAGCTCTCGTCAGACAGTGACAACGGCGAGTTCGGCGGGGGTGTACATCGTGAACCACTGGACGGGGAAAATCATGCAGTGTGACGGCATGGAATGCTATCCTGTGACCGAATACCCGGTGAAGAAGTAGCTATGAACGTCGTAGCCTTCACCAGTCGGAAGGGCGGATCCGGCAAGAGCACCTTAGCGGCTCACCTGTCCGTCTATGCCGATACCCCGGACGTGCCGGCTCTCCTAATCGACACTGATCCACAGGGCTCCCTCGCGTTCTGGCATGAGCTGCGGCAGGCGGAGACGCCCGTTCTCGTCCAGTGCGAGGCCCGCGAGCTGGAGGACGTGATTGCAGCCGCCAAGCGCGACGGGGTGCAATGGGTCTTCATTGATACGCCCCCGCACAACACCCAGGACATTGCGGCTGCCATGCGGGTTGCCGACCTGGCGGTTATCCCCCTCCGGCCGGCCGTCTTCGATATCGCCGCTGTGGCTAAGACCCTCGAAATGTCGCGGGCTCTGAACAAGCCGGAGCTGCCCGTCATCAACTCGGCGCCTCCCAAGAGAGGCACCTTTGAAATCGGTGTTGTGACGGAGGCGAGGCAGGCTCTCTCTGACCTCGAAGTGACCCCGTGGCAGGGGCAGATAACCCAGCGGGCGGGGTTCGCCCATGCTCTCGCAAGCGGGCAGGCCGTTCATGAATTCGAGCCGGAGAGCCCGGCCGCCAAAGAAGTGCAAGAGCTATGGCAGGCCGTGCGCCGTGCCGTCGAGAAGGGCAACAAGAAATGACGAAGCGTCCATCCCTCGCCAACCTCGGAAGCCGCCTCAACAAGAGGGCAGCCGAACCGGAAGCCTCGACAGCCGATGACGCGACAGTAGGGGAACAGCAGCCCGGCCGCCGCAAGAGCCAACCGGACGGCCGCAAGGGTATCCTAGTTCGCGCCAGGCCCGAAGCCTGGAAGGCGTTGAAGCTCGTGGCGCTCGACCAAGACAAGACCCTGCAAGACGTGATGATCGAGGCCATCAACGACGTCTTGCAGAAGCACGGTAAGCCGCCGATTGCTTAGGGGCTAGTCAGCCCGGATCTTCCGGCAGTCGTGGCATTCATCCGCTGCATGAGCCATGGCTGCCTCAATCAGCTCATCTCCTTTGGCGGCGCCAACTTCGGTGGCGAGTTCCTGCCGGACCTCATCAACGGCGTCAGGGTCGTCATTGTCGATGAGAGTATAGTGGTCTTCACACTCGACAATAGCACCGGCGTCTTTAAGCCGATTAATGACGTCCTGAACTTCGTCTTCTCGCTCCATCATCTGGTTTTTCGCGTGTCCCATAGGCTCCCTCCATTGTGGAAGAGCGAACTTAGGGATGGGCAAGCTTTGCCGAAAGGGGCGGCGTCTGAATTCAGACGCTCTAAGACGCATTAAGACCCTTCCGCACCATACCCAAGGTGTAGGAAATAGAGAACCCGGCGCGCTTAACGGCATCTCACGAGGCCCAGACTAGGCGCCGGGCTGTCTTTCCCTGTGCGGTGCAATCCCGCTCCGGGACAGGGACGACAGCCTTCATCTCGAATGGAGGCAGAAATGTCCTACGCAGTCGCCCAATGGAAGCTTGATATCATCCTCGCACTGATCGAAGCCGCCCGTCCCATCCTGGAGTTGGTTGTGAAATGGTGGCTTGGGATCGGGTGAGTGCCGGAACTGGTGCGGTGCTGGGTGAGGCGACAAGAAGGGCAATGCATCCGTGCCCGTCGCCGTACCTCATGCCATGGCGTCCGGTACGTCTGCTGAAGCACAGGCAGTCACCAATCGCCTAATTACACTAGTTGGCATACAATCCAACTAATGGATTATTGATCTAGTCGCGCAGCTCTGTCACTAGTATGGACATTCCCCAACTAGGGAAATTCCAACTAGCGGAGAGCGGACTAATGATCACCGATGTTGCAAGCTGGCTTGAGACTTCAGGGCTTTCACCGAGCGAGCTGGCCGACGAGTTGGGCCTGCCGAGAAGCCAAATCAGCCGGCTCATCGCCGGGGAAGAACCCGTCGACAAGGTAATCGGCTGGGCGCTAGTTGGATTGGGGACACGGAAGAGAGCAGGGGCTGTGCCCCCTAATCCGCCACGTCCGATTACGTCTCTCTCTGATGACCTTGCAGACGACACTTGGACGGGGAAAACCGCCCGCTTGGCCATGCCAATCCTTGCAGAGATTGCCCAGGGCAAGCCGACGACAATCACTTACAAGGACCTCCACCAGAAAATCGTGGAGCGTGGCGGCAAAGAAGATATTGGATCTCTCACGAAGTACGCGTTCCCGCTTGGCCGGATCGCTACAGCAGTCGAGAATATCGGAGATGGGATACCACCACTAACTGCTATCGTTGTGAGGGGCTCCACTGGCCTTCCATCTGACGGGATCGATCCTTTCATCAAAGGGTACCTTGGTCTGCATGGGCTTGAGGCAAGAAAGCTCAAGAGCCCGGAGGGCCGCCGAGCTATCGTTCAGCGGCTCTGGGACGATGTCTTCGCCTATAACAAATGGCCTTCGGTGGTTTCCCGGCTCGGTCTAACGGGTGATCCCAATTACGACCTCTAGAGCATCGGACGCTTTGTCGGACCCGCCCGGTTTCTACCTCTGCCCAACGGAGAGGGCAGGGGTGTTGTGGATCCATCTTTCAGTCCGATGCTCTAGAGCGTCTGAATTCAGACGGTTTCAGTCACTTTAAGACGGTCTGCGGCGGCTGGAGTATCAGCCGCCGTTTTGCTGTCCGGGAATGCAGCAAGGCAGCCTTCTGGCTGGGTGAGGCGACAAGGAAGGCAGTACATCCGTGCCTGTCCTTGTCCCTCGGCCATGCGGCCACGAGAGCCGGATCTAATAGCCCTCGATGACAGGGCTGTGACGTGGAGCATTCCGCAGAAATCCGCAGAGTCTGCGGAAATCGGCAGACGCACGCGGACTAATGGGTTCCTGCTCGAAGCAAATCCCAGGGGTCCGGCTTGGGAATGAACTCGCCGTCCTTCATGACGTATTCCTTGCCACAAATTCGGAACGTCATCTTCGGCGGGACGTGGTTCGGATCCGGCGAGAAATCCGCTCCGTGGCGCTCGGCCTCCTCCTTGTAGAACTCGCCCATGAACGTGAGGTGTTCGTTCTGGCCTCGAAGGCTCGCATTCTCTCGCTCAAGAACGGCGATCCGCTCCAGGAGTGCGGGCTTGGTTTCAGACGGCAAGCCGGCCGCCATCCTGGCCCGCTTTCGCTCGATGTACTGCCGCTGCCGTTCTGCTCCTGAGACTGCCACTGTGCCCCTCCAATTTCTCTCCAGCGTATTTTACCGGATGCGGGATGGATGTGGCAAGCAACACGATGAATCGGCATGAACTGCGAACGATCCGGGGCAGGGGGGCGCGAATAATTGACCGAGGCTCAATACCGCAAATTTTATGCACGACGGAATGGGAGCGTGAGGCGCGGGGCTCAATACCGTAGTTTTTGTGCATGGTCCGAATGACGTCACAGCCTCGCACCCACAAGCAAGCTCAATACTGTAGTTTTTGTGGGTGCCGCTCCCGGGCTCAATACCTCAGTTTTTGTGGGTCGCTCATTCCGCCCAATCCACGAGGCTCAATACCGCAGTTTTGACGCAGCCGGGGTGACGGGCGGAAACGGGGGGCTCAATACCTCCAAGTTTATGCACCTGACGTTTCCCCTGACGGCACCTGGCTCAATTCCGCAGTTTTTGTGCGGCCTCGCTGCCGGCTCAATACTGTAGTTTCGACGCACCGTGTCGAGCGCGCTCAATTCCGCAAATGTTGTGCGTCTGATATCGGCCGGCGGCGGCAGGATCTCAGTGGGCTCAATTCCGCAGATTTTATGGGTGATCTCCGTCCCTGGTGAGACCTGGCGAGTCTCATACAGCGTAAGTGACGTCACGATTGCTGGTGTCGCTGACGTCATTCTTCCTCGCTGACGTCACACTCATTAACAAAGTCTTAACCAATCGGCCTCAACCCGCTGAGATGACGTCATAATTTGCATCAAACCACTGTTTTTAGCCGGGCTTGCGTTGACTTACCGCCTCGCTCAAGGCGTCATGCTCAATTGGGCAACGTCGATTCATTGGAATGGGCGGGCTGCCTGGCAACTTGGAGCGATCCAGCCGCGACAGTGACCTAGAAAAGCGAAGGCCCCGGGAGACGGCAATCTCCGCAGGGCCTTGGGAATTCATAAGGGACATTCGTCACCCGAACAGTGCGAACGTCTCACGACTCCTCCGGGGAGTCAACGGAGAACATCGTTTCTCCGCACAATGAAAGCTTGCCTAGTAGAGGGATGACGTGACGTCATTTCTTTTGCTCACGCGCGGCCCATTGAGGGCCTTCGCATGTTCGTTGATCAGATGGCGTCTGCCATCAATGAAGCCAGAACCATGACCCGCCTGGACGACCTGTCCCGGGCGATTTGGCAGGGCTGGGATGCCGCTGCCGTCAATGATGACCAGGCGCAGCAACTGGCAGAACTGATCCATGCGCGAAAGCTGGTCATGCGAGGTGAGATTAAGCCCGTAGGCATTCCACCAGGGCGACCGTCCATCTTCCCGCCCCGTCGCACCCAGCGACCCCCCGTCCGCTCTGTTGCCATTACCAGGAGACGTCATCTGGCCGCCTCGGGGCCGCTCCCGCCATCCCTGGCGTGCAAGTTCACCGTTGGCGAGCTGGCAGCCCTGCGGATCGTCTCAGACGAGGTGCGGGAGAAAGGGCATTGTGACAGGACGCTTGGGGAGATTTCAGCGAGGGCCGGCATCAGCCGCACGACCGCACAGAACGCGATGCGGGCCGCCGCCGCTATGGGCCTGCTCACCGTCCAGGAACGGCGCCGCGAGGGCCAAAAGAACCTGCCCAACGTGGTGCGGATCGTCAGCGGAGAATGGCAGCTCTGGATTAAGCGGGGAGGGCAGAGGAACGGCCCTCAAGTCTCGGGGGGTATAGGGTTCAAAAAAACCGACCCCACGGGCAAACGATTCAAGAAAGAGGATAGAAACGGCATTCCCCCGGAAGCCTCTGAACCTCGAACTCGACCGCAAGGCGCCTGGGAGGAAGGGAAGAGGGTTTTCGGCAGAGCCGAAGGCGGTTCTGAAGCCAGCACAGCCAGGCAAGGCGCTCCCTGGAATGCAAAAGCGGGGAGGGCGTAGCCATGCCCAAGAAAGCCGTCATGGCCGAGCAGGACATCGCTTGCACGAAGTGCGGCAATCCTTTCCGGCCGACCGTGCGAGCCCTGCAGAAGAAATTCTATTGGTGCGGACCGTGCCGTCATCCGAACGGGCAGGACAGAAGCACATTCCAGCACGGCCGGGATCGTCAATGGAAGCGTTGGAGCCGAGAGGAACTGGATGCTCTGATCCGCGGCGAGATTATCGAAGGTCGCGGCTCTCGATCCCTGAAGGACAAGGCGTGGCGCCTCGGGA
Organism: Microvirga sp. HBU67558; assembly: GCF_018069605.1. Taxonomy (NCBI): domain Bacteria; kingdom Pseudomonadati; phylum Pseudomonadota; class Alphaproteobacteria; order Hyphomicrobiales; family Methylobacteriaceae; genus Microvirga; species Microvirga sp. HBU67558. Next base: position 14,185 of record NZ_JAGPUP010000497.1, read on the forward strand.
TCAGATATCGGGAGGGTGCTTGGAGCAAGGGGGAGATTGCGTTCCTGCGCCGGCATTATCCTGACCGGGGCAAGCCTTACTGCATGTTCAAGCTTCAACGCAGCAAGTGGAGCATTGTCAATAAGGTTCGGGAGTTGGGCCTGAGTACGATCAACAGGCGCGGGCTTAGCAAGACGAAAGCTCTCTCGGTGGAGCAGCGCGAAACCCTCTATGAGACGGTTGACGCTCTCGTGCCCAAGAGCATCCCGCCGCAGATACGCGAGGAAATGGTGATGAGCCTGATCCTCGACACCTTGGACCGCAAGATCCAGTTCTCTGACCTCGCCGGTCACGTCAAAGAGTACCGCACCAAGGCTTACGCCATGTTCCCGGAGAAAGGCGCCCATGCATCCTTGGATGCCCAGCTCTACGACGACGGCCCTATGACTCTTGGGGACACAATCGAAAGCACGGCATTCCGGTTCTAGGGGGCTTAAGCTACCGATGCCCGACGAGCTACGCTCTCCCATCAAGCATCATCTCGTGCTGCACCGGATCGGTCCGGAGAAGGAGATCCGGCGTTTCTATTCGCTCATGATCGAGAGAGACTTGTTCGGCGTTGTGCGCCTGGTCTGCCATTGGGGGAGGGTGGGGACGCGAGGCCAAGAGTCCGTGACGGATTTCCCGACCGAGGATGAGGCGGCCGAAGCTCTAGAGGCGCTGGCGAGCACAAAGCGGCGGCAGGGATATCAGGACCTGTAGTTCGCGGGGCGAGGGATCGGTCATGACGCAAGCGTGAACAGGATTTCGAACTTTATGAATCAGCAAATGGCCGCCGACTGTTAAGTTCTAGAGCACCGAGCCTTAGGCTGTCTTGTCCACTCCATCCCGTCCTTTGCTGCGGCTCATCGGCCCTTGCATATCGACACGGATCGAAGGCAGACTCGGGCGGCCATAAGGAGAACGCCCCGCCACAACGTGACGAGGCGCTCGGTGGCCTTCTCAATGTGCCGGCCAGCGCACTGAGAAGCGAGATCCAGCGCCGTTCAACGGCACCGAGCCTCCCCACTCGTGTTTTACGGCGGTTCTGGGTCTCCGGTCAAACGGACTAATGTTCTAAGGAGAACAAATGACCCAACTTGCCTACGCGTATCTGACCCTCGGATATGCCCTCCTTGTCGTGGAGACCCTTCTCGGCGGAGGAGGACATTAAGCGTTACTGCGGGGGTACGCCCCCGCAGCATCCAAGCGCGAACCTAGCGCACGAATCTTAGCGAGGGAGAGGCCGAAAACTGAGCATCCCGGCCTCTCCCTGCCTGGATGAGGAGTCCGTAGGGGCAAGGCTCCAGATCCAAGCCAAGAGGGATCGCCGCACCTCCAGGGACAGGCACAATAGCTGGCTTTCCATGCTCCTACCTCAGGAGCCTTCCCCTACCGGGACGGAAGGAAATCGGATGCTGACCCCAAGGGGCTAGGGCAGAGCCAAAATGCCAACAGGGAACGGCCACACGAAGCAACGGAGATATGGTGATAGCAAGCTATGAACGTGGCTTGATAGCTCAAGCGAAATATTGTACTTTCTGTCCGCTGTAGTCACTTGGAGTCCAAGCACTTGATCTCGATATGTTCTGAAGCGATGATACTAAAGGCTAAGACCTTAGGCGGGGTTGAGTGAATGGAGACGGATAACCAATCGCTGGCCCTCTCGATGAAGGCGGCGGCCGATGAGGTGGGGATCTCAACCCGCCATCTGCGCCGGCTCATCGCCAAGCAAGAGGGGCCGCCTGTGGTGCGCCTCGGTGAGCGTACCGTAATCCGTCGTCAAGCATTGGCCGAATGGCTTAAGAGTCGAGAGGAAACCCCGAACGCATGACAAAAGAAAACCGCCCGCTCAGGAACAGCGGACGGCTTGAAGAAGGCTCATATGGAATAGAAAAAGACATATATGAATTTGAGCCATTTGTCAAGTCCGGACGTGACCATTTCCTAAGTTCTTCGTGGAATACTGACGAAGACTTTATTCGTGCTCTTGGCGTTCCCTTGGATAAGAATAAGGGCCGCAATGCTGCGCGGAATTTTATGCTTACTGAGGCAGTGATTGCGCACGAGATAGGCCGGAGCGTCAGTTACTCCAGGCGAACCAATTTCTATACTGCTTTGAGTTCTTATTGTTCCCCACATTACACCTATGCGAACGTCCTGCCTGTGCTCGAAGAGTTAAAGGGCCTGGGCCTGGTTGTGGAGATGCGCGCCCGTCCTGGCGACCACATCAGAACGGAACTTCAATCCCGCTATTGTGCAACGCCCGAACTGATTGCCCGCTGGAAGGCCAAGGCGGCGGATTTCACCCTCTATGGGCTTGTTCGGCTTAAGGATGCAGACGGCAACCTGATCCACTACAGAGACACCGACGAAACCCGCCGCATGGTGAAGGAGCTGCGGGGGATCAATGAATATCTGGCCTCGCACACTCTCGACCTGAACGCCCCAGATGCGGAGCGGATCGGCCATCATATCAAGTTGGACGGTGCCTATTACCTGCCGACCACAACGGAGATCTACCGGGTCTTCAATGCCGGCTCCTTCAAGCTTGGAGGGCGGGGCTATTGGTGGGGCCAGTCCCTCTCCAAATTGCGCCGCGCCGGGTTGCTCCTAAACGGGGAGCGGGTAGCCGAACCGGACTTCAAGCAACTCCATCCCACGATGCTCTATGCCGAACGGGGCCTTGCTCCTCCTGGTGATGCCTATGAGGTGGATGGTTTCACTCGTGACGAGGGCAAGCTTGCATTTAACGTGGCGGTGAACTGCCAACGGGGGCAGGCCGGCACGATTGCGACCTTGCTCTACAAGAGCCGAGAAATTGACCGCCGCACCGGGTTGCCCAAATGGACGCGAGGTCGCGAGGAGACGACTGCTCTAGTTGAGGCCATGTGGAAGAAACATGCGGCCATTGAAGGGGCGCTCGGGACAGGGGCAGGCCGGCGCCTCATGAACCTGGATAGCCGGATCGAGATGGACATCTTGAAGCGAGCCGAGCGGGCCGGAATTGCCGCCTTGCCCGTTCATGACTCCAACATTGCGCCGGTCCGGAATGAAAGCAAAATGGCCGAAATCATGGAGGAGTCTTACGCTCATGTGTTCAAAGGCTCAAAGCCTTGCACCGTAAGGGTTTCAGGCGGGAACGTATCACAAATGCCCTCCGCTCCTTCCTCCCTTCCTTCCCTCTCTCCCTCTCTGGTCCTCGAACGGGCGGCGCTCGCGGGCGACTTCCAGCAGGCTATTGATGCCCTGAAAGAGCCCCCGGAAAATTCGGCCCTTTCGGGGAAGCCGATGCAGCTCGACTTCCTGGCTGGTCTAGATGGCCCTGCCCCGATCCAAGAGGCTAGGGTGATGGCAGAGGCTTATGAGGGAGGTATCGCCCCCGAGCCCGTCATTCGGATCGTGCGGGATCTCCGGCACAAGACCGGGGAGCGGCAGCAGGATCTAGCCGCTCACCGCAATCGGTACTAGCCGGGCTCATCTGGTGAATTGGGAGCGGGGACGCTTTGGCCTCAGTGGGAAGCCGGCCGTCTTCGCCGCTGGATCAAAGAACGCACGGACGCTGCCTAGCGACAGGCAACCCCAGTCAATTTGACCGGAGTACCCCAGTCATTTTGGCCGGGGTGCTTCAACGGCTGAAACCCTTGCCCCATAAGGGTTCTAGCTCAATACGTATCACAAATGCCCTCTCCCCTCCGTCCTCCGCCTTCCTCCTCCTCTCCCGCCCTCCTCTCTGCTTTCTTCCCCCCTGACTCGCGGGCGCTGCTGTCATGCTCCTGTTGGGGTCGAAAGACGCTGTAAAAGAACGCTCAGAAAAAATCGGCGCTTCTGAACCGGTCGGGATCCTGTTCCCTACTGGTCCCGAACCGCTTCCCCACTGGTGGAGCCCGTGCCCGCCCATCAAAGGGCGGGGCTAAGGGCGTGTCCCCCAGGACAACGAGGACATCGCGGGACATGGTGCGAGAGACGCACATCAAGGGGAGGGTTAAGGGGTGGGTGAACCCCTCCACCGTGAGGACGGGTTAAGGGGCGCGACGTACCTGCCCTGCGGCTGCCGACGCTTTTCCTCAATGGTCCCAACGATCCTGCTCAACCGCCGTTGAACGACCGTTCCACCGGAACGAGCTTCCGGTGGCGGTGCTGTCATCTTCCGGTGGAAGTCCGGTGGAACGCAGGAGAACGCATTGCAACGCAAGCGAACGCCTCACCTGGCGCGGCAGGGTGGGGCAGAGGTGTGGCGGTGTGGCAGCCCAGCGGCAGAGCGGAGCTCTCAGGTGTCAGAAAGTCCCCACCCCCGGACTCTGTGACCCCACCCCCGGAACCTCATTCCCCACCCCCGGAAAATGGCGCCCCCTCCCGATAGTGTTGCGAATGATCAGAGGTGATCAGCCGTGATCGAGATGCCGGCGCCGATAACGCGTTACGGTGCGTTACGTAACGTTACTGTCACAGTGACGGTGCGTGACATCGCGTGACGGCAGGCCGTTTCTATCTCCCTCGACCGAAACGCTCCAAGCCCTACCTCGGCCATGAGCCGGATCGGCAACCCGCTGGGAAGATCCAGGCAACTCACTGAAAAAAGCGCAAGAAAAACCCCGCCGTGCTACAAGATTTGTAGACAGCGTGCTACAACAATGCTAAGTTAACAAGTGGTAATCGGCCTGATTTGCAGGCTGAAGACCACGGGCTCTAAAGGTGGTGAGAACACCTCTAGAGCTTGGATGCTTAAACCAACGAGGTTCTGTTGTGGTGTGTGTAGAGACTATAAAACGAATGACCGGCCCAAGGCAACGGGTTCGACAAATTATTTCTTCTCTATGCTTGCCGAAACAGGCCCACATTTAAGGGGCCATGCTGCATGGCAGGTGCAAAACATATTCTGACCAACTACGACCGGCGCGAGGCTCTCAGCCTTTCGCAGGCGGCATTTCTCGCTAACCGCACTGTTGAGACCGTGCGGGGATGGGCAGCTAACCGGGACATAGGCCGCAAGGTCGCTGGCCGCTGGGCTGTGAGCCATCCTTGCCTGCTGATGCTCCTGGAGAGCGATCAAGCAGCCCTCGAAGCCTATTGGGCCGGGGACCGTCAGAGCGAAATCGTCACAAAATATTTTCAGCGGGCCGGAGTGCCCGTCAAAGGGGCTGCATAATGAGCCACGCATTCAATTCCGTAGATAAGCGGCCGGTTGTGGCCGTCGAGTTCACTTCGGACGGGCGCGGTCCGCTGAAGGCCAAGGGGCGCTATGCCTCAACCCTCGTGGCTCTCGTCCGAGCCGGTGAGAAGGGCGTCCAGCCGGCAATTGATCATCCCATGCCGAGATGGTCGCACTATGTGTTCTGGCTCCGCACCCACTTCGGCGTGGTGATCGAGACTATCAACGAGAAACACGCGGGGCCGTATGCCGGGTCTCATGCCCGCTATGTCCTCCGCAGCGAAGTGAATGTGTTGAACGTCGGCTATGCCGGAGACAAGGGGGCGGCCAATGCAGCCTGAGACCCCCGCAACCCTCGTGGCGACCGTCGCCAAGAATGCCGCTGAAGAAGTCCGGGTTTCGCTCTCGGAGTTTAAGGGCTCGCAACTGGTGGACCTGCGGATCTATGCCGAGTTCGGCGCCGCAGCCGGCGAGAAGAAGGCGACCAAGAAGGGCGTTGCCTTGAAACTGGCAAAGCTGCCCGAGCTGATCGAAGCCCTGCAGGCTGCCCGGATCGAGGCTGAGAGAATGGGCCTCCTGGCGGCGGCATAAGGCCAACTCCAAGAACATGGGAAAATCCCAAGAAACCCAAGAACCCTAGGAAACGTAAGGAGTTACGGCGCTAGCAGGCATTCAAGCTAGCGCCGTATCGTGCTACGTTAAAGGCAGGGTAGCAATTGGGGTTTCCGATGTTTCATCTAATGCAATTTGACGATGGGCGAGGCGAGTTCTCCGACGTGATCCGCGCCCGTGCTCCTCGTGGTCTCCGCGACCAAGTGAAGGCGGTTGCGGCACAGAAGGGAATGAGTTCGGCCGAGCTGATCCGCCTCGCCATTACCTCCTATATCGCCAACACCTCTGAAGGCGGCGCGGCCTCTGCGGGCGTCTGAACAGTGGCGGCCCAGGCGCACCAGGCGGCAGGCAATCAGCCTCAGGTGGACCTCTCCGAGGATCCGTCGCGGCTGGCCGCTATCAATGAGCTAGAGCAGGCGCAGGCGTTCCTTGGCCTGATGCTGGCACAACTCCGCACCTCCACGGGCAACGACAAGGACCGGGCGTATTCGTCCGAACGCTTCCGGTATCACGCAAGCCGGGGCTTCGCTCTGTGGAGCGGCAAGACCCTCCTCGACAACATGCCGGCAGAGGGGAGCGCATAGCGATGACCCAACCTCTGACCAAGAAGGAAATCGAAGACTTCAACCGGGCGGTTGCCATCGCCTCGGGAGATGAAGGTCTGCGGGAGATTGCCGACGCGCTCACCCCGGAGATCCTTGAGAACCTGTCTCATGCTCGCAACTGCCTTGACCTCATCATCGAGGGATGGGGCGGCGACGGGCTGGCTATTCGCGGCTACACCTCTCAAATGATGGGCCATCTCAGCACAGCCCGCGAACTGTGCGAGGCTTACACGTCATTGGCTTTGGGGGCCGTCGAGGCGGCCTCTTCTGAGGTTGGAGAGAGCGAACCGGCGCCGCTTGAGGCTCTGCCGGCCGTCGCCATCGTCACCATTCATCGAGACAACCTTGAGGCCGTTGCCGGCTTCATCGATCAATTCTTACCGGCCATATCGAAGCGCGGTCGGATCCCGGTTGAACAACTCTGGGAGCAGCTTCGGAGCGGAGAAGTCCAGGCCCATATCGTCTGGGACACCGCCAAAGAAACAGCCGTGGCGCTCGCCGGCACCTGCGTGGTGATCCGGGGCGAACGGCGCATTGGTGAAATCGTCTGGTGCACGGGCAAAGACCGTCACGATTGGTGGTTTCACCTCCTCACTCAACTCGAAACTCATTTGCGGGAGCACCTCGGCTGCGAGGGCTTCAAGGTCGTCTGCCGTCCGGGCTGGAAAAAGCACTGCCAGGAACTCGGCTATCGGCTGACGCACATCGTCATGGAAAGGGATGCCTAGCAATGCCAGGCAGCGATAGAAAAGAGACCTCAATCAGTAGCCCGATGGCGTCGTCACAGCCGTACCTCGACAAAATCATGTCGCAGGCTGACACGCTGTATGGGAAGTACAAGAACAAGCCCCTCCTCGCGCCTATGAACAGCGCCACGAAGGAAGGGCTTAACCAGACGATGGACCTTGCTCGTCAGGGCGTCCCGAATATGGATGCGCTCTACGGCTATCAGTCGTCCATGCTCTCCAATGGCGGCATGACCCCTGGCATGAACCAGGCGGCCGGCATTCTCGGTGGCTATGCGGCCAACAACGGCATGACCTCGGATCTTCAGGAGTCGGCTGGCTACCTGAAGAACTTCGCCAACGGCAGCTACAACGAAGACCCACGCCTGCTCAGTGTCGTCAACGCCGAGCGCGAGAAGGCCCTCAACTCGGCGTCCACTCGCCTAGGTGGCGGTCGTTATGGTTCGGCAGCAATCGGCACCGGCTTCTCGAATGCGGCATCGCAGGCCACCGACCAGCTCATGCTTCAGAGCAACGAAAACAGCAGAAACAGGCAGTTGCAGGCGTCAGGCATTCTTGGCGACATGTACCAGTCCGCTGCCAACCGGGGCGCCTCGGCGGCCGGGGCCATGGGAAGCCTGTATTCTCAGGGCGCCGACAACATGAGCACGGCGGCGGCCCTGGCTCCGACGTTCAACGCCCTGCGGTACGACCCCGCAAGCCGCATGGCCGGCGTTGGCGATGTGCGCCACCAGTATTCGCAATCCAAGTATGACGCCCCCTTTGATCGCCTGGCGCAGGCTGCCGGCTACATCACTCCTATTGCTGGCATGGGCAAGGTCGTGAACTCCACGAAGGACGGGCCGAGCGCCGCTCAAGGCATTCTCGGCGGCGCCTTCACGGGTGGCCGGATTGGATCTTCGTTCGGTCCCTGGGGAACTCTTGCCGGCGTCCTCGGCGGCGGAATCCTCGGCGGATTTTCGTAAGGGGAGGATGAGCAAATGAGTGGTGGACCTTTCCCCTACACGGGCACGGGCATCCTTGGGGGCTATCCTGATACAGGAACCGGGATCCTGGGCAGTTACGCGCCCGCTCCCAGCACTGGCGTTGGCCTCCTCGATGGGCTGCACCGGGTCTTCACAGACAACGGCGGCATGATGACCGGAATGGGCTTCGGCCTGCTGTCCGGTGATTACAGCACCGCCATGCGTGGCGCCCTGGCCGGAATGGAGCAGGATGAGGCCCTACGCCAAAGGAAGCTGAAGGAGGCAGAGGCCGAGCGTCGGCGGATCGAACTCAAGCAGGCGGTAGAGCGCGAAGGCTTTGACCCGGCTGTTGCGTCGGACCCTGACTTGTTCCGATCCATGTACCTCGACAAGCACAAGCGCCGTGAGCCGACCGAGTGGGATCGCCTGACGCAGGGCCTTTCCCCCGACGAGGTGAACAAGGCGCGGCGCGTCAAGTTGGGCCTGGAGGCCAAGCCGGGCGATAGCGAATACGGGACAACCCCGATTTGGGGTACGGACGCAGAGGGCAATACGACGGTGCTTCAGCTCGGTCGGAATGGCACGGTTGCGCAACCGAAGCTCCCCGAGGGCGTCAAGCTGTCGTCAGGCGTCGATAAAGTGGACCTCGGCACCCGTTGGGGCCTGCTCGACAAGCGGACCGGTCAGATTGTCGGATACGAGCCTAAGGACAACGCTGGGGCTGCCCGTGATACCGAAATCGGCAAGGCTGAAGGTCAGGCCGTTGCCGGCGCTGGCAACCAATTGGCTGCGGCTGATACGGCCCTCGATGTCATCCAGCAAATCAAGGAGCACCCGAACCGCACGAGTGCGACCGGTTGGCAATCGAACTTCCCGACCTTCAAGGGCGGCAAGACGGCTGACTTTGAGAACCTGGTTGAACAGTCGAAGAACGGCGCCTTCCTCACGGCTATTCAGCAGATGCGTGGCCTCGGCGCCCTCTCCGAACAGGAGGGCAAGGCGGCAACGGCAGCCATCAACCGCATGAACGTTGCGACGTCGGACGAGGGCTTCATGAAGGCCGTCAGCGACTACGAGGCGATTGTCAGGCGGGGCCGGGATCGGGCTCAAATGCTCCTCTCGCGGCGGCCGGGCAGCTCCGGGGCTGGAGCGCCTAGCGGCGGCGGACGTATCCGCTTCGATGCGCAAGGGAACCCCATGTAATGCGTGAAGCTGAACTTTTTGACGGGACCGTTCTGGAGTTCCCAGACGATACGCCCGATGAGGTGATTTCCCGCGTTGCGAAGGAGCAGACCCTTCGGCTTCAGGCCGGGCGCTCGGCGCCTGCGGCGGGTGGCGAACCCGACACGGCGGCAGAGCCGGAGCTGACGGCAGAACGTGCGGCGGGCCTCGCGGGTCGTGCGGGTGTCCAGGCTATTCCTGGGGCCATCGCAGGTCTGCCGGCGCTCGCCTATGACGGAACGGTTGGGTTCCTTCAGAACATGGGCACTCAGCTCGTGAACGTGAAGCGGCGGGCCTTTGGGGAAGAAGAAGCACCTTACCGGGATCCATTCGAGACCACCAAGGCCGTGTCGGCGCTTGGTGAGGCTGGGGCTGATGCTCTCGGTCTGCCGAAACCGGAGACACCCGGCGAACGCATCGCGGTTGCGGGTGGACAGACGGCCCTTGAGGCGCTGTCCGGTGCCGGCCTCGCCAAAGTGGGTGCCAAAGCGACTGAAGGGGCGACACGCCGGGTTCTGACCGAATTGGCGGACGCTCCCGTTACCCAGGGTGTGGTGGGCCTGACGGCAGGCGGCGGCGCCCAGGTTGCGGCCGAGAATGACGTTAACCCGCTGGTCGGTATGGTCGGCGGCGTTGCCCTCGGTGCGGGCTCTCTCGCGGCGGCTCAAGGTGGCGGGTATGCGGCCGGGGCTGGCCTCGATGCAGGCAAGCGGCTTCTCGCCATCGGTGATGACACCCAGCGGCAACTTGCGGCCGAGAGGCTGCGGGCTGCGGCCTCCGATCCATCGGCCGCCCTGCGTGAGCTGGAAGAGGGCGCGGGGGCTGAACTGGTGCCCGGCTCCAAGCCGACGACGTTCCAGGCTACGGGCGATGTCGGCCTAGGCGCTCTGGAGCGGGATCTACAGACGGCTAACCCGGAAGTCTTTGCCCAGCGTCGGGCAGAGCAGAACTCCGCTCGCCTCGATCATCTGCGGACGGTCGGCGGTGAAGGCGATGCCGGCGAAATCGTTAGCTTCCTTCGTGGGCAACTGGACGAGATTGACCGGGTTACGCTCGGGGATGAAGCGGCGGCGCGATCCGCTGCGGAGGCTGCTGCCGAACGTCTGCGGCCGTCCGATGATGCTGACGGCGTGGGCCGCTCGATCCGGGGCAGTATGCAGGATGCGGAGGAAACCGCCCGCCGCAAGGAAACCGCCCTTTGGAACGCCATCGATCCCAACGGCTCGTTGACCGTCTCGACCCAAAGCGCGAAGCAGATTGCCGATGAGCTTTATGGGCGGATGTCCCAGGCTGCCCGCCTTGGGCTGACTTCCGAAGAGAAGGAGATTGCTAACCTGCTCCGGTCCTACAAGCCGATTGAGGCGTTCCGCGAATTGCAGGACCTCAGCTCGCGTATCAAGGGCGTGATGCGGGAAGAAATGCGCAACCGGGGCCGAACCCCGGCATATGCCCGCCTGGCTCAATTGAACCAAGCCATCCGCAATGGTATTGAAAGGTCAGCGGCGGAAGAGATTGCCGCTAACCCGACTGTCGGGAACAGACTAACGCAATGGTTCAATGACTGGTCAGACGCCACCGGGCGAAGCACTGGCGAAGGTGCTGGAGAAAGTAGAGCCCTACGACAGGGAAGCCTTTCTGGCTCACGCGGAGAAGAAGGCCCGTTCTCTCGCGGATCTCGAAGCACTGCGCGAAATCAAGGCGTACAAGGCCAACCGCGACAGGGCAAAGCCCTCTCCCTAGGACAGTTCATCGCTCGCAATGGTGGCTTGCCGCTCGACCCCGAGTCTACGGCGCGGGATTGGGGCAACGTTACCATTGGCGGCAAAAAGCTGGCCCGGGCTGATGGTCGGTCGGTTGATGGCTATTGGCGCACGAAGCTGATCGAGGAAGGCTATCTGCCGCCTGATGCTGACGGCTACGCAAGTCGCGACGTTTCACGAGAGGTCTACAAGCTTCTTGAGGACGAGTTGGCCGGCCGTAAGACCTATACGGCGGCGGACGACATGCGGGGCAGCTCCTCGGGCTTTGATGTGGATGGCCGGGAAGCTGAGTTCCAGTCTGCCTCCACGCTCCTGCGGGAGGAACTGCAGAACGCCGGCATTCGCCCGGATGAGCTGCACACGAAGGCTTTCAATCAGGCGGTTGAGAGTCTGGCCCTCGGGGATGAGACGGACGCAATTACAGCCTATGAGCGGGCTGTGATGGCCCTCGATGACGAGGGGCCGGTTTCGGCCACCTATGCGCCGCGTGAAGGCTCGCAGAACGGCAATATCTTCGACACCTTCAGGGCCGACCCCGAAGCCGGGGCTCGCTACAAGGCCGCCACGGAGGCGACCCGCTCTCGGGTGGGTACGTTCAACAAGGGCTATGCCGGTCAGGTTCTCCGCAGCGACGGGATGCGGCCGGCTGTCCAGGATGGGGTGCTTCAGGGGTTCCGCATGTCGGATGCCTCGGTGGCCTCTAATGCCTTCAGGCCCGGTCCCACGGGCGGGGAGCGGATTAAGGCACTGGTGAAGGCCGGTGCTTCTCCTTCCGACATCTCGGATGCCGCCGCACTGTCTCTGCGCAAGATGGCGCTGAAGGAAGACGGGACGATTGACCCCAAGAAGTTCCAGCGGTGGCGCTCGGCTCATGCTGACGCCCTGAAGGAGCTTCCCGAGAACGTGCGGGCGCGGTTCTCTACGGCCTCCCTCGCCACTCAGGCGCTGGAGCGGGCTATCGCAACCCGCAAGGCTCGGCTCGATGACTTCAACAAGTCGGTTCTGGGTAAGGTCGCAAAGGTCGATCCTGCGGACCTGACGAAGACCATTGGCGGGATCCTGAATGGCCGGGACGCCTCGGCTCAAATGGGCAAGCTGGTGAAGGCCACGAGGGGCAACGCTGCCGCTCGTGATGGCCTGCGCCGCTCGGTGGCTGAATTCATCGAGAGCCGGTTCATCTCCAACAAGGAGGTTGCCACCTCCGGCGAAAACGGGATCCGGGCCGATGCCTTCGCTTCGTTCGTGAAGGATAAGTCTGGGGCGCTTCGTCAGGTGTTCAGCGGTGAGGACCTGGTGAGGATGCGGGCGATTGTAGACGACATCAGGCGGTCGGAACGTTCGCTCCATGCCGTGAAGACGCCGGGGCAGTCCAACACGGCGCAAGACGTGGCGTCGCTGCTCGACAAGATAGCCGACAAGTTCGGATCTCAAAGCCTCATGGCCCAGATGTTCCAAGCTGCCGGCGCCGCCTTCATGACGACGGGCGGCAACTATAAGGCGGCTGTGGCGGGTGCGACGGGCACCGGCATCAAGGCGGTTCTGGGCTCCATGCGGGCGGCCGGCATCAAGAAGGTTGATGACCTCGTTCTAGAAATGATGCTCGACCCGCAGTTGGCAAAGGCTGCCCTCCTCAAGGCTCCTATCTCCAACAAGGCGGCTCAACGGGTTCTCCGTCAGAGCCTGGAGCGGATCGGCAAGAGTGCCGCCACAGGGGCGGGATATGCAGCGGGAGGCGTCCAATGAGCGGTAAGCCTCCCGCACTCCAAGCCAACATGGACAACTTTGTCCGGTCTATCGGCCACCTCGTTCTGATGAAGGTGGACCCGGAGGCTGCGAAACGGCGTAATCTCACGGGCTCTGCCTCTGGGGAAGGAACCGGCCATGATGCGTCCCTCAACTCTCATTCTCGCAACGCTGCTGCTGGGGAGCCCCGTCATGGCGCGTGATACCAACTATGAATATGCCCCGCCGATGCAGGGCGAGACGGAAGCCGAGCGCCTCATGAACTCCCCCCGTGGGCAGGAGCTGAAGGGCGTCGTTGACCTCATGATGAAGGGCGACCGGGAGGGGGCTGAACAGGCCCTCCAGGAGTACCGGAAGAAATATAACCAGGCGCCGTCTGGTAGCTCCCCTGCTGCGGGAGCCCAGCCGCGCCAACCGTACAACTTTGGGCCGCCCATGATGCTGCCCCCGGAGGCCCGATAGATGCCGAACCCTCTTTCCGAATACGGCTTGAGCGACCTCGACTATGCCATGACCGTTGGCATGGTCATGGGCGAAGCCCTCAACGAGGGCGTTGTCGGCATGGGTATCGTTGCGGCTACGGGTCTTAATCGTGCTCAGAACCCGAGCGCCTACCTGTCCCGCTCTGCTGCCCTTGGTGACATCTTCTCGGCTCCCTTCAGTGCGGAGACCATGCTTGACGCCACGCGGCAGAACCGGTCTCTGCCTGGCGCTGGGCGTCAGTTCTCCCCGACGTTCAACAAGGACATTAAGGGCGCCTCGACGGCCGGCCATGCCAATTTCAAGGCGGGTGTAGAAGCGTCGTTGATGGCGGCTCTCGATGACGCATTCACGCCGGCTCTTGGACCGCGCCAAGCTAGCTTTGAACGTGCACAGCTTGCTACGGAAGTAGCAACGAAGGCCCATAGCATGGGCATTGATATCGGCTTTGGGGTGGAGCACTTCTCCGCTCCGGGGTTCGAGAAGGACGCGGGTGTAGGCGCCAATCGCTCCAGGTTCGGCGGTCATAGCTTCTCGCCAACGGGTGGCTGGCCTGCTGGCGTGAAAGCCCCGTCCAAGGAAGAGATGGCAACGCGGTTCGCTGTGGCGGCGAAACTGGCCGGGGTCGATATCCCTGACGCGGTTGTCGTGCAGGACATCGCGCCGTTTACGAACAACGCGGCCATTATGGCGGCGGCTCCGACCGTCCAGCGTCAGGCCCAGGACTTCCTAAGCCAGAAGCTCGGGCAGGATGTGATGCCGGGCTATGCTTATGATGACGTCGTGCAGCCGACTGGCCTCGCGGCGGTCGATGTGCCCGATATGACGCAAAAGCTCGGGATTGGTCCCTTGGGGCCGATGGAGATGGGCGACACCTTCGGCATTACGCCTACGAACGATTACGAGACCATCAGCCTGCCTGATCCGATTGGGCGGGTGGATTTCGCCGGCTCTCTTGAGGCGCCTCCTAGTCCGATGAGCCTGGAGAGCTTCACGCCTGTTGATGCCGCCCCGGCGGATCTATCTGGCGTTCGGCAGGGAATGACAGAACAGCAGGCCCTTGAACGGCTGATTGATCCTCGGCTCTCGACCAACGTGGAGGTTCGTCGTGGCTCGCCCAACCTTGGCGAGGACATCGACGCGGCTATTGCGGCGCAGGCTAAGGAGAACTTCAACGCCAACAGGGTTGCCGCCAATCTCAGCGGCCCCATGGGCGCGTTCGGTATTGAGCTGGACCCTCGTGAGGTAGACCAGAGCATGTTCGGTTGGAACCCGAACACCGAAGCGTTCCTGAACAGTATGCAGGGAACGTCCTTCCCCGAAATCACGGAAGGGCTGTTCCCCGATCCTCTGGCGGGCATTTCCCCGGTTGAGGCGGCACCTGTGGACCTCTCCGGGGTCTATACGCCAGGTCCCGTCATGACGGAGCAGCAGGCATATGAGCGCCTGATTGACCCCCGGCTGTCGTCTAATGTCGAGATCCGGCAATCTGAATTCGGCGTCCCGATTGATGAGCGGGTTCAAAACAATTGGGCCACGCAAGAGACTCTCGACTATCTCGGCGCCTCCGCAGCGGCGCAGTTGGGTCTTGGTCTGAACCTCGACGCTCTATCGACTGACCCATTCGAGAACCTTCCGGCTCGTGAAACGGATTTCGGCGCCTGGGGCATGGGTGGCGGCACCAAGTTCGATGACCAGTTCAATGGTCGGGCCGTTCCTACCAACACGGACCCGTTCAGCTATTCAATCAGCGAGAACCTCGGATTTGACCCTCTCGGGCCGATTGGCATGGGCGAGCGAGTGGGAATTGACCTCGACCGGGATTATTCCGACATCTCGGCGGGCCTCTATTCCAACTCGTTGGAGGGCTTTGTCCCGTCTTCGCCGGCCACTCCTGACTTCAGCGACGTTAAGACGCCTGCCGCCCCTTCGGGCTTCTCGGCGGGTGTGGGCCAAGGTCCGTGGGGCAGGACGCCCGAATTCGACGCTCCGTCGCTTGAGCAGCGGAACGCGGTGGATCGCTTTGAAAAGACCATGGCCGTTCGGAACAACACGGCGCCGGATCTGACCAACAAGGCGATTGCCGAGCGGCTGAACCGGGACCTGGGGCCATCGATCCCCGCTGCCACAAGTGCGGTTCCGCAATCAACCCCGGCGCTGTCTCCTCCTTCTCTCGACATGCAGAGCATGTACGCGGATGAGATGGCCGATAAGCTGGGGCCGTCCACGCTCTCGACGCCTTCGGTATCGCCACAGGCCGTCCCGCAGGCCGCGAGGCCCTCGCCCAGCCCGTCCACGATGCCGGCAACACGGGCGCCCGCTCAGACGTCGGCGGCCCCGGCTGCCCGCTCTTCGTACAGCTCGCCCGTCTCGCTCCCTGAAACGGCGCCTATGCCTCCGTCCCGACCGCAGGAACAAGGCTTGCTCTCTGGCTTGCCCTCGTTGGAACTTCCGTCCTTCGACCTGCCCGATATGTCGATCCGCAGCATTGGCTCGGCGCTGGGGGTCATGGATCCTGTTGAAAAGACCGGCTTCATGGATGCCATGGCGAACCCTGATATCGCCAAGGACTGGAGCCCTGGCCTCCTCGATGGCTGGACAGGTGGGGCTCTCACGGGTGCTGCATTGGGCGGCCTGACAGGCGGACCCTTCGGCGCCGTTATGGGTGGCATCATCGGTGCGGCAGATCCGTTCGGCCGGATCACTGATAGGCTCGGGAATGCCTTCGGTGGATGGATCGACGGGAAGGGCTTGGACTTTGGCTATGGTCCGATGGCGTCTTGGGACACCTGGGATCCAACGACTTACGGTTATGGCGTCGGCTACAACTCTCGGGGTGAGCGTTCGCCCACGGGAGAGAGAAGCGAGGGTGCGACTGTTGGTGATGGGTCGTATTCGGAGCGGGCAGGCGAGAACCCCAATAATCCGCAGGGGATCCTTTGACCATGGCGAAGGCTACGACCTCCCGAAAAAACGAGGAGAAAACGAGGGGCGGACGGTTATTCGCCCCCGGCAATCCTGGGCGCCCTAAGGGTTCTCGGAATAAGACGACGCTGGCGCTCGAAGCCCTCTTGGATGGTGAGGCGGAGGCCATCACGCGGAAGGCTGTCGAGATGGCGCTTGCCGGGGACAGCGTGGCTCTCCGGATGGTGATGGACCGCATCATGCCACCTCGGAAGGATCGGCCTGTGATGTTCACCCTCCCGAAGCTGGAGACGGCCGGAGATGCGGTGAAGGCGACGGCAGCCCTGGCGGAGGCGGTGGCCAACGGGGACATCACCCCGGGGGAGGCCGGTGAGCTGGCCAAGTTGGTGGACGGGTTCACCAAGGCCGTGGAGCTGCATGAGATCCAACAGCGTCTCGACAAGCTGGAAGCGGCACAGGGGCAGAAATGAGCAGAGCATTGACGAACCGCCTCATGAGGCTTGAGGCAGCCGCAGGGCCAAGGGCTCTTGGGTACCTACACGTCATCTACGAGCGGAGCCCAGAGGACTTTGAGGCCCAGAAGGTGGGCATGATCCAATCCGGTCGTGCCAAGCCGGATGACTTCTTCTTCGAGTGGAACTTCAACCTGGCCCCGGAGCAGCGGGAATTCAGGGAACCGCAGACGATCCCCGTCACCGAAACCCACGAGGAGCGTCTGGAGATGCTGGCGCGTTCGGAGTGTCAACAATGAGCAGGGGAATCCTCTCGCGTGTCTCTCGCCTCGAGGCGGCTGCATCCATCTCCCGGGGCGCTCGTCCCTGGCGTCGGATCGTTGCCCGTTCCCTCGAGGAAGCGGAGGCAAAACATGCCGTTCTCATTGAGGCCGGCGACGTCTCCAAGGACGACAATGCCGTGTACCGGATCATCACGGGCGTTCCCCGCCCTCAGGAGGGGATTGCCCCATGAACCGAATGACACGCAATCGCTTGGCAAGGCTGGAGGCCGCTGTCTCCCATTCTGACGGTGTGGTGCACGTCATCCCCGCTCACACGGATGAGGAGTTTCACGAGAAGCGGGCCGCCTTCCTCGAGGGACATGGCGCCCGCCCTGGGGACGT
>NZ_JAGPUP010000498.1:0-31559 GCF_018069605.1 Microvirga sp. HBU67558
TCCCGCCACGGAAGGGCTCGGCGCCTCACGTCATCGGGATCACCGGGACAAGCCCGGTGATGACGACGGAGGGTGGCAGGGACGCCCGTCCCGGTCGGAAAAGCGCAGCGCCCCACAGCATCGGGATCACCGGCACAAGGCCGGTGATGACGTGAGGGTGGGAATGCTCCTCATGGAGGCGAAGGATGGCGCCGCATGGGGTGACAACGAAGGTCCGCTCGGACTAAACCACGCCTATCTTTGTCCCATCCGACGAACCGGGCGGAATCGCCCGCGTTCTTCTTGATCTCTGACCCGATACCTCATCATGAAGCCAGCCCTGACCCGTGCCCTCGATGCCCTTAAGAAGGGCCAAAGCCTGACGCTGTCGAGCGTGCCGGACGGCTTCGACGCGCTCGCCGTGGCCGATCTCGCCCGCGGCCTGTCCGGGCAGGTGGAGGGACCGGCGGTCCTGGTCCATGTGGCCCGCGACGGGCAGCGGCAGCAGAACTTCGCCAACAGCCTTGGCTTCATCGCGCCGGAGATCGAGATCCTGACCTTCCCGGCCTGGGACTGCCAGCCCTACGACCGGGTCTCGCCCAATGCGGCGATCACCGCGCAGCGCATGACCACCCTGGCCCGCCTCGCCCGTTCGAAGACCTCCGAGGACAAGCCGCGCATCCTGTCGACCACGGTGAACGCCCTGGTCCAGCGCGTCCCGCCCAAGGCCCGCATCGCGGCCGAGACCTTCTCGGCGGCGCCCGGCAATGTGGTCGACACGACGCAGCTGATCAACTGGCTGGAGAGCAACGGCTTCCTGCGGACCGGCACCGTGCGGGACACCGGCGAATACGCGGTGCGCGGCGGCATCATCGACCTCTATCCGGCCGGCCTGCCCAACCCGGTGCGCCTCGACTTCTTCGGCGATGCGCTGGAATCGATCCGCGCCTTCGATCCTGAGACCCAGCGCACGGTCGGCACCCTGCGCTCCCTCGACCTCGTGCCCATGAGCGAGGTCCAGCTCACCACCGAGAGCATCCGGCGCTTCCGGCAGGCCTATGTGGCGGCCTTCGGGGCGCCGACCCGCGACGACCGGCTCTACGAGGCGATCAGCGAGGGGCGGCGCTATCCCGGTCTCGAGCACTGGATGCCGCTTTTCCACGATCATCTCGACACCCTGTTCGACTACCTGCCGGGCGTCCCGGTGGTGTTCGACGCGCTCGCCGACGATGCCGCCGGCGAGCGCCTGTCCCAGGTGAAGGATTATTACGACGCCCGCCGCGAGGGCATGGGACAGAACCAGCCCGGCGTTGCGCCCTATCGCCCGCTGCCGCCCGATGCTCTCTACTTCAAGCCCGAGGAATGGTCCGACCGCACCGCCCATCTCCCGCTCGCGCGGCTCACGCCCTTCGCGGTGCCGGAATCGGCCGGCCGGCTCGTGATCGACTGCGAGGCCCGCCAGGGCCGCAGCTTCATCGCCGAGCGGGCGGACGAGAACGCCAACGTGTTCGAGGCCGTGGTCCGACACATCCGCGAGCTTCAGGCGGCCAAGAAGCGCGTCATGCTCGGTGCCTGGACGGAGGGCTCCCGGGAGCGCCTTTGCCACGTGCTGCAGGACCATGACCTGCGCCAGACCAAGCCCATTGCCCGATTCTCCGACGCGATGGCCTATCCGAGGAACGAGATCCCGGTCGGCATCTGGCCGCTGGAATCGGGCTTCGAGACGGCGGATCTCGCGGTCGTCAGCGAACAGGACATCCTGGGCGACCGCCTCGTTCGCCAGAAGCGCAAGTCGAAGCGGCCTCAGGACTTCCTCACCGAGGTGGCGGCGCTCACGCCGGGCGATCTCGTGGTCCACGTGGATCACGGCATCGGGCGCTTCGAGGGGCTCAAGACCATCGAGGCGGCCGGCGCCCCGCACGATTGCCTGGAGCTTCATTATGCCGGCGGCGACCGCCTGTTCCTGCCGGTGGAGAACATCGAGCTCCTGACCCGCTACGGGTCGGAGGAGACGGAGGTCCAGCTCGACAAGCTCGGCGGCGGCGCCTGGCAGGCCCGCAAGGCCCGCATGAAGCAGCGCATCCGCGAGATGGCGGGCGCGCTCATGAAGATCGCCGCCGCCCGCATCCTCAAGGACGCCCCGCGCCTGACGCCGCCGGAAGGGCTCTACGACGAGTTCGCGGCCCGCTTCCCCTATGACGAGACCGAGGACCAGCTCAACGCCATCGAGGCGGTGCTCGACGACATGGCCTCGGGCCGGC
Source organism: Microvirga sp. HBU67558 (assembly GCF_018069605.1). Lineage (NCBI taxonomy): Bacteria > Pseudomonadati > Pseudomonadota > Alphaproteobacteria > Hyphomicrobiales > Methylobacteriaceae > Microvirga > Microvirga sp. HBU67558. The sequence goes on from NZ_JAGPUP010000498.1 coordinate 2,241, forward strand.
CGATGGACCGTCTCGTCTGCGGCGACGTGGGCTTCGGCAAGACCGAGGTGGCCCTGCGCGCCGCCTTCGTGGCCGCCATGGGCGGCAAGCAGGTGGCCGTGGTCGTGCCGACGACGCTGCTCTCCCGCCAGCATTACCGCACCTTCTGCGACCGTTTCCGCGGCCTCCCGCTCAACGTGGCCCAGGCGTCCCGCTTCGTGCCGGCGGCCGAGATGAAGAAGACCAAGGAGGGGCTCGCCGACGGATCCGTCGATATCGTCATCGGCACCCATGCGGTCCTGGGCAAGACCATCAAGTTCAAGGATCTCGGCCTGATCATCGTGGACGAGGAGCAGCATTTCGGCGTGTCCCACAAGGAGCGCCTCAAGGAACTGCGCGCCGAGGTTCACGTGCTGACCCTGTCGGCCACCCCGATCCCGCGCACCCTGCAGCTGGCCCTCACGGGCGTGCGCGAGCTGTCGCTCATCACCACGCCGCCGGTGGACCGGCTGGCGGTGCGCACCTTCATCACGCCCTTCGACCCGCTGCTCATCCGCGAGGCGCTCCTTCGCGAACGCTACCGCGGCGGCCAAGCCTTCTACGTGGTGCCGCGCCTCGACGATCTCGGCGACGTGAAAGCCTTCCTGGACAAGGAGGTGCCGGAGGCCAAGGTCGCGGTGGCCCACGGCCAGATGGCGGCCGGCCAGCTCGAGGACGTCATGACGGCCTTCTACGAGGGCAAGTACGACATCCTGCTCTCCACCACGATCGTGGAATCGGGCCTCGACATCCCGACCGCCAACACGCTCATCGTCCATCGGGCCGACATGTTCGGCCTGTCCCAGCTCTACCAGCTGCGCGGGCGCGTCGGCCGGTCCAAGACCCGCGCCTACGCGCTGTTCTCGGTGCCGGCCAACAAGTCCCTGACGGTGCAGGCCGAGCGGCGCCTCAAGGTGCTCCAGACCCTCGACACGCTGGGCGCCGGCTTCCAGCTCGCCTCGCACGACCTGGACATCCGCGGCGCGGGCAACCTTCTGGGCGAGGAGCAGTCCGGCCACATCAAGGAGGTCGGCTACGAGCTCTACCAGCAGATGCTGGAGGAGGCGGTGGCCCAGCTCAAGGCCGGCATCGAGGAGCCGGCGGAGGATCAGTGGTCGCCCACCATCGCGGTCGGGGCCCCGGTGATGATCCCGGAGAGCTACATCTCCGACCTGCAGCTGCGCCTGGGCCTCTATCGCCGGCTCTCGACCTTCGAGGCCGACCAGGAGATCGACGCCTTCCGGGCCGAGCTGGTGGACCGGTTCGGGCCGGTGCCGTCCGAGGTCGACCAGCTCCTCAAGATCATGGCGATCAAGGTGCTCTGCCGCCGCGCCAACGTGGAGAAGGTGGACGGCGGACCGAAGGGCATCATCATCTCGTTCCGCGACAACGCCTTCGCCAACCCGGCCGGGCTCATCTCCTATGTCGCCGAGCAGGCCTCCTTCGCCAAGGTGCGGCCCGACATGAAGATCGTGTTCGTCCGTGACACCGAGACCCCGGACGAGCGCATCAAGGCCGCGACCACGATCCTGCGCAGCCTCGTGCGGATCGCCGAGAAGAAGGCGGCGTGAGACCCGCGCCGTTTGTCGGCTGGGCCTCTCGATGGTGGGTGCGGCACGGGAGTGACCATTCTCCCGCGTCATCACCGGCCTTGTGCCGGTGATCCCGATCGATCAAGGCGCGGCGCTCCTCAATATCGAGATGGCCGGGACAAGCCCGGCCATGACGTGCGGAGGGTGTCAGCCGGGGAAGGCGTATCGGTTGATGGAGGGGCGAAACCCTCAGAGGTCCGGGGCCGCGACCGTGTGCATGCTGAGCTGGTTCTGCAGCATCGTGGCGGCGCCGCTCACCCCGCCGGTGACGATGACCGGCGTGCCGGCCTCGGCCAGGTTCTTGCGCAGGCGGCTGGCGAGCTCCAGGAAACGGCGCCGTTCGGCCCAGCCCGCATGGCGGGGCATCTGCAGCACCACGGCCGCCGGGCTCGGGATCAGGGCCAGGACGTCGTCCGCGGCTTCGAAGGGTGTCGTCACGCTCGCATATCCCATGCCGGCCAGCTCCGCCGACAGGGCGCTGTCGGGAGCACGGTCGCCGTTGTCGACGACGAGAACCTTCGGCATTGCGTTCATGACGATACCCTGAGTTGGACGTGTCGGATGAGAAAGAGGTGCTCACCTAACGTCGAAGCAGAGCATTAGTTTCATTGTCTACATGAATGGAAGCTCAACAATAGGGGGTATCCACGCCTCTTTGGGTTAGTGCGGCAGGCGCCACCAGGTGTCGACATTGACCCCCATCAGCGGAGTCCGGTCCGGTCGCCCGAGGGCGTTGCTATAGGCAAGCCATTGATCTTTCAGGTAGAACAGCGGGATCACGTAGAACCCCGACAGAAGCGTTCGGTCGAGGGCCCGCACGGCGGACACGAAGTCCTCGCGGCTTTTCGCCTCGAGAAGCGCGTCGATGAGGCGGTCCACCGCGGGCGACGCCACGCCGGCATGGTTCTGGGACCCACCCCGCTGGGCGGCGGCGGAGCCCCAGCGGTTGCGCTGCTCGTTGCCGGGCGAGGGCGTTCCCGGCCAGAGCCACTGGACCATGTCGAAGTCGAACCGGGCGAGGCGGCGCCAGTACTGCACGTCGTCCACGAGGCGCACGCGGGCCTGGACGCCGATGCGGCTCAAGGACTGCGAGACGTTGAGGGCGAGCCGCTCCTGCGAGCGGGAATTGACCAGGATCTCGAACGCGAAGGGCTCGCCCGTGCCCTTCCTCCGCAGGACGTCGTTGTCGAGGGTCCAGCCCGCCTCCGACAGGAGCGCGAGGGCGCGCCGGGCCATGTCCCGGTCCCGGCCCGATCCGTCGCCGGAAGGCGGCTCCCAACGCCCTTCGAGGATGTCCTCGCGGACCGCGCCGGGGAACGGGGCCAGCAGGGCCCGCTCCCGCTGGTCGGCGGGCCGTCCCGTGGAGGCGAGGTCGGATCCGGCGAAGTAGCTGTCGGAGCGGGTGAGCTGGCCGAAATAGAGGTTGCGGTTCACCCAGTCGAAGTCGAACAGGTAGCTCAGGGCCTCGCGCACCCGCACGTCGGCGAACAGGGCCTTGCGCGTGTTGAACGCGAAGCCGTTCATGCCCTTCGGCAGCCGGGTCGTCAGGGTCTCCCGGCGGATGCGCCCGTCGCGCACGGCCGGAATGTCGTAGCCGGTCGCCCACTGGCCGGGATCGCCCTCGATCCGGAAATCGTAGAGTCCGGCCTTAAAGGCCTCGAACAAGCTGTTGGCGTCGCGATAGAAATCGTACCGGATCTCATCGAAGTTGTAGAGCCCGCGGGTCACGGGCAGGTCCTCAGCCCAATAGTCCTTGCGGCGGGTGAGCACGACCCGCTCGCCCGGCCTCACCTCGGTCAGGGCATAGGGGCCGGAGCCGATGGGCGGGGTGAGGCTCGTTCGGTCGAAGGTCTCCAGGTTGGTGGCGTGGGCGGGGAAGATCGGCATGGTCATGCCGATGAGGAGCGGCAGCTCCCGGTCGTTGGCGCCGGACAGGTCGAAGCGGATCCGGTGCGGGTCCAGGATCTCCACCGCCTTGACCTGCGAGAAGCTCGAACGGTGGAAGGGTTTTCCGTAGGTCTTCAGGGCCTCGAACGAGAAGCGCACGTCTTCGGCGGTCAGAGGATGGCCGTCCGAGAAGCGGGCGCGGGGATCGAGGTTGAAGGTGATCGAGCTGCGGTCCTCCGGCATCTCCACATTGCGGGCCAGGAGGCCGTAGATCGTGAAGGGCTCGTCGGTGGAGCGGATCATCAGGCTCTGGAGCACGTAGCGGGGCACCGCGTCCGGAGCGACGCCGAGAACGATCAGGGGGTTGAGGCTGTCGAAGGTGCCCTGGAGGCCGAGCGTGATTCGACCGCCCTTCGGCGCCCCGGGGTTGGCGTAGGGCAGGTGGTCGAAGCCGGGCTCGAGGGCGGGCTCCCCGTGCATCGCGATGCCATGCCGCAGCGCCTCCGCCCCGGAGGCCGCGGAGGGCCCCCAGCCGGTCAGGAGACACACGGCGGCAAGCAGCAGATTCCGTATAAGCCAGCGGCCCATGGCGCTCCCGGTGCAAGACGGCAAACACCCGAGCAATGTTGTACAGAAATTTGCCCCGGGTGACTGGAAACCTACCACACGAAAGGTTAAAGGAGCCCCACACGTCTTGTCTTCGCCACATTCGGCAAGGATTTGGACCCCGTCATTGCAGGTTAAGAACACGCCGGCTAAACGGCCTATTCGAAAGCCGAACTTTCGACTGAAGAGGATCACACACATGTCTTTCGCGACACGCTTCGCGAGCCTGGGGGGGACCCGTGGCCTGGCGACTGCCTTGGCTCTTCTGGTGAGCGCACCCGTTCTGGCTCAGACCGCTCCGGCGCAGCGCCCCGCCGCCCAGCCGGCCCGCCCGGCCGCCCCGGCCCAGCAGCCGGCTCCGGGCGCCGCCGCCCAGCCGCAGCAGAATGCCGGCCCCACGGTCGTGCAGGTGAAGGCCGAGCCGTCCCAGCCGGAATGGACCAAGGTCTGCGGCAAGGACCAGAACACCAGCACCGAGATCTGCTACACCACCCGCGACTTCGTGTCGGACCAGGGCCAGCCGGTGCTCGCGCTCGCCGTCTATGACGTGAAGGGCCAGCAGCCGCAGAAGGTCGTCCGCTTCGTGATGCCGCTCGGCCTGCTCCTGCAGCCCGGCCTGCGCTTCGCCGTCGACCAGGGCCAGGCGACGCCCGGCCGCTATGTCATGTGCCTGCCCAACGGCTGCTTCGCCGAGGCCCAGGTGAAGGACGACTTCATCGCGGCCATCAAGAAGGGCAACGCCCTGAACGTCAGCGTCCAGAACCAGATGGGCCGCGAGATCACCTTCGCGGTTCCGGCCGCCGGCTTCGGCAAGGCCTTCGACGGCCCGCCGATTGACCCGAAGGTGCTCGAGGAGCAGCAGAAGAAGCTCCAGGAAGAGCTGCAGAAGAAGAGCGAGGAGATGCGTCAGCGCATGCTCCAGGGCGGCGCCGCCGCGCCGGGTGCTGCACCTGGCGCTGCCGCTGCCGGCGCCGCCGCTCCGGCCGCGCCCAAGCCGTAGGATCATCCGTACAAAAGAGAACGCCGGGCTCCAGGGCCCGGCGTTTTTGCGTGTCGCGATGAGGGAAATCTCAATTGGCCAGGATCGGCTTCGCCTTGTAGCTGCCGTTCTTCTCCCGGGTGAACATCTCGGCGATCATGGGATTGCGCAGAGGTTCCTCGGAATGGTCGGGCAGGAGGTTCTGCTCCGACACGTAGGCGATGTACTCGGTTTCCCCGTTCTCGGCGAAGAGGTGATAGAAGGGCTGGTCCTTGCGGGGCCTGACCTCCTCGGGAATCGACAGCCACCATTCCTCGGTGTTGTCGAACTCCGGGTCGACATCGAAGATGATCCCCCTGAAATCGAAGACCCGGTGCCGAACCACTTCGCCGATCGCGAATTTTGCTGAACTCGCTTTCATGGTCTTAACTCCTTGATCTTCATATAGAGATCCTCGGCGGATTCTCCAAATCGCCCCTCGTCACGATTGAGAGAGCAAGATCCGTGCCAGGGCTGAGCCAACGCCGAGCCAGAGCCGAGCCTTGCATGGGCGGCGGGGCGGCCTGCCGAAAGACGGGATTGTCGCAAGGTTGGAACCTTGCCAGAAGACGATCTCCCGCCGGACCTGCCGTCCGTTTCACCTGACCTCCGGAGCCGCCGATGTCCGACCTGATCGGGCTGTTCAACCTCCTTGCCCCGTTCTTCGGCCTCATCGGGCTCGGCTTCTTCTGCGGCAAGGTGGTGAAGCAGCCGGAAGCCGGCCTCGCCTGGATGCAGTTCTTCCTCATCTACGTGGCGCTGCCCTGCCTGTTCTACCGGCTCATCGCCGACAAGCCCCTGGATGAACTCGCCAACTGGCCGTTCATCGCCGCCACCACGGTCTCGACCGCCTGCGCCTTCGCGCTCTCCTTTGCGACCGGCTGGCGCTTCACGAAAGACCTGCCGCAATCGGTCATGCAGGGGGTGGCCGGGTCCTATTCCAACATCGGCTACATGGGTCCGCCGCTCATCCTGGCGGCGATCGGCGCCTCGGCCAGCGCCCCGGTGGTCCTGATCTTCGTCTTCGACACGCTGTTCCTGTTCTCCGTGGTGCCGCTGCTGATGGCGACGGCGGGCCTCGACAGGCTCAGCCTGCCGGCGACGATCCGCCGGATCGTCTGGCGCGTCGTCACCCATCCGTTCAACATCGCCACCGCGGTCGGCATCGCGGCGAGCTACCTGCACGTTCGGCTCCCGGGCCCGGCCGAGCAGATCGTCACCTGGCTGTCGGGAGCCGCCGCGCCGTGCGCGCTGTTCATCCTCGGTGTCACGGTGGCCCTGCGGCCCCTGCGCAAGATGCCCGGCGAGGTGCCGGCCCTCGTCTTCATCAAGCTGATCCTGCACCCGCTCGTGGTCTGGGTGGTGCTCTCGGCCGTCGGCGATTTCGGTCCGGACTGGACCTACGCGGCCATGGTGATGGCGGCCCTGCCGCCGGCGCTCAACATCTTCGTCATCTCGACCCAGTACAACGTGGGCGTGGAGCGCGCCTCCGCGTGCGTCCTCGTCGGCACGCTGGTGTCCATGGTCACCCTGACGGGCATCCTCTATCTCACCACCAAGACGGGCGCGTTGCCGTACGACCTGTTCCCGTGATGGTTCGGCCTGCCGCATGGGGTCAAGAGCCGCCACGTCATCACCGGCCTTGGGCCGGTGATCCCGATAGCTTGAAGCTCAACGCTCTTCCGAACGGGATGGCCGGGACAAGCCCGGCCATGACGGGGGAGGTTGCCTCCCTGGACCAGTTCAACCCGACGACACGCCCTGCATCAGGCGCGGCACGCCCACGCGGGGGAGCACGCCCTCGCGCATGACGATCCGGCGCAGCGGGCCGATGCTGCTCAACGCCAGAAGCCCGGCGCCGCGCAGAAAATCGGTCGGGATCATGCCGGTCAGCAGGGTCCGGTTGAGGCCGTCCACGGCGGCCGTGCGCAGGCGGACGTCCAGGTCCCGGCCGCGCTGGTAGCGGGCCAGGGTCTCGTCGGAACCGGGACCGTGGCCCTCCTCGCCGCCGTCGATCACCGCGTCGCGCAGGGAGGCGACGTCGCGGAAGCCGAGATTGAGGCCCTGGGCGCCAATGGGCGGGAACACGTGGGCGGCCTCGCCCACGAGGGCGAGGTGACGCGACGAGTAGCGGTTCACCGACAGCCCGCTCATGGGCACGAGCCCGCGCGGACCGTCGAGCCGCATGGCGCCGAGATGCGACTGCGCCTGCCGCTCGACCGCCAGGGCGAGGGCTGCGTCGTCGAGGCCGGAGAGCCGCTCGGCCTCCGCCTTGCTCGCGACCCAGACCAGGCTCGACCGGCGGCCCGGCAGGGGCACCAGGGTGAATGGCCCGTGGCGGGTGTGAAACTCCGTCGAAGTCTCCCGGTGGTCCCGGTCATGGGCCAGGATCACGGTCACGGCCGATTGCGGATAGGACCAGGTCTGCGTGCCGATTCCGGCTTTCTGGCGCAGCTTCGAGTTGCGGCCGTCCGCCGCCACCATGAGGCCCGCCCGGATCGTCCCTCCTTCGGCCAGGGTCAGGACCGCCCCTGCCTCGTCGGTCGCGAAGCCCGTGGCGAATTCCGGCACGAGGGTCAGGGCCTCGCGGGTCCGGGCGGCCTCCGCCAGCGCCTCGACGAGCGCGACGTTCTCGATGTTCCAGCCGAAGGCGTCGAGGCCGATCTCGCCGGCCCGGAACGCGGCCGGCGGCGGGCGGAACAGGCTGCCCGTGTCGTCGACGATGCGCATGGTCTCAAGCGGCGCGGCAGCCGCTGCGACCGCCGGCCAGACGCCGAGCGCCTCCAGGAACCGGACCGAGCCGTTGAGCAGCGCGACGGTGCGCCCGTCCCGGCGCACGTCGAGGCCGCCGACGAGAACGGTTCTGTAGCCGTCGCGGGCAAAGGCCAGGGCAGCGCTCAGGCCCACGGCTCCGGCGCCGACGACGGCGATGTCATAGGTGCTCTCGGTCACGGTGCTCTCTCACCATCGGGTTGTGGACGGATCGCGGACTCACGATAAACCACGGATTCGGCATTGCCGACCGGCGCGCCGCTTCCCTATGATCGTTCCACGACGGAACTGTGGGCCGAACAGTTCTTGCCAGGGGAACAGCTCTTGCCAAGGACTGTGCGGGTCGTCATCCATGTGCAAATTCCTAGCGCATCGTGCGGAAAAGTGGACCCGGTTTTCCGCACGATGCGCTAGGCCAGAATATGGAGTCTCGGACCCGGACGTGGATTCCACGTCCGGGTCCGAGACTCAAGCCCGCCGCAACCCTTGAAATCAGAGTCGCTTGTGTGAAGCCAGACGTACCATCATCCGGGCCGCCCCTCGTCGAGCTTCAAGGCATCAGCAAGCGCTACGGCGACCTTCTCGCCAACGACGGGATCGATCTGGCGATCGAGCCGGGCGAGATCCACGCGCTCCTGGGCGAGAACGGGGCCGGCAAGTCGACCCTGGTCAAGATCCTCTATGGGGTCATCGAGCCCAGCGCGGGCGAGATCCGGTGGGAGGGACGCCCGGTGTCGATCGGATCGCCGGTCGAGGCGCGCAATCTCGGCCTCGGCATGGTGTTCCAGCATTTCTCGCTCTTCGACGAGTTGACGGTCGCGGAGAACATCGCCGTGGCCTTGTCGGGCGGGTGGAGCCTGTCCACGGTCCGCAGCAAGCTCGGGGAGATCAGCCGGACGTACGGCCTCGCGCTCGATGCCGACCGGGCGGTCTGGACCCTGTCCGCGGGCGAGCGCCAGCGCATCGAGATCGTCCGCTGCCTGCTCCAGAATCCCAGGCTGCTGATCCTGGACGAGCCGACCTCGGTGCTGACGCCCCAGGAGGCCGAGCACCTCTTCACCACCCTGGACCGGCTTTCGGCCGAGGGCTGCTCCATCCTGTACATCTCGCATAAGCTCGAGGAAGTGCGCCGCCTCTGCCGCCGCGCCACGATTCTCAGGGCCGGCCGGGTGGTCGCGACAATCGACCCGCGGGCGAAGAGCGCCCGCGAGATCGCAGCCCTCATGGTCGGCAACGAGGTCGGCGAGGTCCGGACCGACGCGCCGCATCAGGTCCAGGGCGAGGTGCTCAGGGTCTCTCGCCTGTCGATCCCGCCGGCCGGGCTGCACGGGCAAGCCCTGCGCGACATCGACCTCGTGGCCCGCGCCGGCGAGGTGGTGGGCATCGCGGGCGTCGCGGGCAACGGGCAGAGCGAATTGTTCGCCGCCCTGTCGGGCGAGCGCCCGGCGGAGCGCGCGGACGCCGTGGTCATCGCCGGCCGGTCGTGCGGGACGATGGGCATCGACGCCCGCCGCCGGCTCGGCGCCGCCTTCGTGCCGGAGGAGCGCCTGGGCCATGCGGCCGCGCCGACCCATCGCCTGAGCGAGAACACCCTGATCTCGCACGCGGCCTCCGAAGTGAGCCGCTCGGGATTCATTCTCGTCAACGCCGCCCGGCGGCTCGCCCGCTCGATCATCCAGAGCTTCGACGTGCGCACCCCCGAGGGCGATCCGCAGGCGCGCAAGCTCTCCGGCGGCAACCTGCAGAAATTCGTCATCGGCCGCGAGATCATCCGCAGACCCAAGCTCATCATCGTCGACCAGCCGACCTGGGGCGTGGACGCGGGCGCCGCGCGGCTCATCCGCCAGGCGCTCGTCGATCTCGCCCGCGCGGGCAGTGCGGTCGTCGTCGTCAGCCAGGATCTCGACGAGTTGTTCGAGGTGGCGGACCGGATGGCCGTGATCCATCAGGGCCAGTTGAGCCCGCTCAGACCGGTCGGCGAATGGACCAGGGAAGCGATCGGACTCGAAATGCTGGGCGTTGCACAGGGCCAAGGGGGCGTTCATGCGCTTTGAGCTGACGCCTCGCGCGAGCGTCTCGCCGGTCATGCGGGCGCTCGCCCCCGTGGCCGCCTTCGTGACCGCGTTCCTGATCGCCGGCTTCGTGATCTGGCTGATGGGCCGCTCGCCCATCGCGGCCTTCGACGTCTATGTGCTCCAGCCCCTGAGCGACCCTTGGGCCCTGCAGGAGCTCGTCGTCAAGGCGACGCCGCTGGCGCTGATCGCCATCGGGCTGTCCTACTGCTTCCGGGCCAACCTCTGGAACATCGGCGCGGAGGGACAATACGTGATCGGCGCCGTGCTGGGCAGCTGGCTCGCCCTGCGGACCCACGGGACCGAGGCCGGGGCCTGGGTGCTGCCCCTCATGCTGATCCTGGGGATCGTCGGCGGTGCGCTCTACGGGCTCATCCCGGCCTTCCTGAAGACCCGGTTCGGCGTCAACGAGATCCTGACCAGCCTCATGCTGGTCTACGTGGCGCAGCTCATCCTGGATTACCTGGTGCGCGGTCCGTGGCGCGATCCGAAGGGCTTCAACTTCCCGCAATCGGTGACCTTCGATCCATCGGCGACCCTGCATCCGATCCTGGAGGGCGGGCGTGTGCATTACGGCGCTCTGTTCGCCCTGGTGGCGGTCCTGCTCACCGCCGTGATCCTGGGGCGGACGCTCTTCGGCTACCGCCTGAAGCTCACCGGTGACGCACCTCGGGCGGCCCGGTTCGCGGGCTTCAGCTCCAAGGCCACCACCATGGCGGTCTTCGCCATCTCGGGCGGGTTGGCGGGGCTTGCCGGCATAGCGGAGGTCTCGGGCCAGATCGGGCAGCTCCAGCCGTCGATCTCCCCGGGCTACGGCTTCACGGCCATCACGGTGGCGTTTCTGGGGAGGCTCAACCCCATCGGGATCCTGATCGCCGCGCTCGTGGTCGCGCTGACCTTCATCGGCGGCGAGAGCGCGCAGATCCTCCTGAAGCTGCCGCTCGACCTCACGCAGGCCTTCCAGGGCATCCTGCTGCTCTGCGTGCTCGCGGCCGACGCGCTGGTGAGCTACCGCATTCGTCTCATTGCACGGGGAGGGGGCAAATGACCACTTTCGAGGCCATCCTTCTCACCATCGTGACGGCATCCACGCCGCTCCTGATCGCGGCGCTCGGCGAGCTGGTCACGGAGCGCTCCGGCGTCCTCAATCTCGGCGTCGAGGGCATGATGGCCATGGGGGCCGCCTGCAGCTTCGCGGCCGCCGTCACCTTCGACTCGACCCTGCTGGGCGTCGCGGCCGGCATGCTGGCCGGGGTCCTGATGGCGGCGCTCTTCGCCCTCGTGGTGCTGGGCTTCGCGGCAAACCAGGTCGGCTCCGGCCTGGCGCTGACGATCTTCGGCCTCGGCCTGTCCGGCCTGGTCGGGGCTCCCTTCGTGGGTGCGAGGCGCGATCCGATCGCGCATATCGACGTTCCGACCTTAAGCGACATCCCGGTGATCGGCCGCCTGTTTTTTGAGCAGGACCTCTTCGTCTACGCGTCGATCGCCCTCACGATCCTGATCGCCCTCTACCTCACCCGGTCCCGGTCCGGCCTGACCCTGCGCTCCATCGGCGAGAACCATACCTCGGCCAACGCGCTCGGCCTGCCGGTCTGGCGAGTGCGCTTCTGGGCCATCCTGTTCGGCGGCGCCTGCTCGGGGCTCGCCGGCGCCTATCTCGCCCTCGTCTATACCCGGTTCTGGTCGCCCGGCATGACGGCGGGACGCGGCTGGATCGCGCTGGCGCTCGTGGTCTTCGCGGCCTGGCGGCCGGGCTGGCTCCTGGTCGGGGCCTACATCTTCGGCGCGGCGACCGTGCTCCAGCTTCACGCCCAGGCGGCCCAATTCGGCGTGCCGCCCCAGGTCCTGTCGGCGGTGCCCTATCTCGCGACGATCCTGGCCCTTCTGCTGCTCTCCCTGCGGCGCGGCCGCGCCGTCGGGGCGCCCGGTTCCCTGGGGGTGCCGTTCGTGCCTGACCGGTGAGCAAACTGGTGTTAATCTGACCAAAGTGTAGGCAGAGGAATTCTTGCCAGAACGCCTCAGACCTGCGACGGAAGGGTTGAAATCCAAACTCGAGGGAACGAGCATGTTTTCAGGGAAAGTCTTCGGAGCCGTTGCGGGGGCAGCGGTCCTGGCTCTGTCCGCGACCGGCGCCTTCGCGCAGGCGAAGGACAAGATCAAGGTCGGCTTCATCTACGTGGGCCCCGTCGGCGACTTCGGCTGGAGCCATCAGCATGACCAGGGCCGCCAGGCGATCGAGAAGGCCTTTCCGGGCAAGGTGACGACGACCTTCGTCGAGAGCGTGCCGGAAGCCGATTCCGAGCGCGCCATCGAGCAGCTCGCCCGCACCGGCCACGACCTGATCTTCACGACCTCCTTCGGCTTCATGGAGCCGACCCTGAAGGTCGCCAAGAAGTATCCGAACATCAAGTTCGAGCATGCCACCGGCTTCAAGCGCGCCCCGAACCTCTCGACCTACGCGGCGAAGTTCCACGAGGGCCGCTACATCACCGGCGTGATCGCCGGCAAGATGACCAAGTCCAACGTCATCGGCTATGTGGGTGCCTTCCCGATCCCGGAAGTGATCGCCGGCATCAACGCCTATTATCTCGGCGCCCAGTCGGTGAACCCGAACGTCAAGATCAAGATCGTGTTCGCCAACACGTGGTTCGATCCGGCGAAGGAAGGCGATGCCGCCAAGGCGCTCCTCGACCAGGGCGTCGACGTCCTGGCCCAGCACACGGACAGCCCGGCTCCGATCCAGGCCGCCGAGGCAAGGGGCAAGTTCGGCTTCGGCCAGGCCTCCGACATGGAGCGCTTCGCCCCGAAGGCGCAGCTCACGGCCATCACGGACAATTGGTCGGACTACTACGTCGCCCGCGCCAAGGCGGTTCTCGACGGCACCTGGAAGTCCGAGGACACCTGGGGCGGCATCAACGCCCACATGGTCGTGATGACTCCCTACAAGAACATGCCCGACGACGTGAAGAAGATGGCCCAGGACACCGAAGCGGCCATCAAGTCCGGCCAGTTCAACCCCTTCAAGTGCCCGGTCGTCGGCCAGGACGGCAAGGAGATCGAGTGCAAGGGCCAAGGCGCCCTCTCGGACGAGCAGGTGCTCGGCATGAACTTCTACGTGAAGGGCATCGAGGACAAGATCCCGCAATAAGCGGCGGATCGATGCGTCAATCCCATCGGGGCGGCCGGGCGACCGGCTGCCCTTTTTCGTGCGATGCCTGTCATCACGGGCAGAATGGCGGAGGGTAGCGAATGGACGAGCAGGCGACGATCCGGCCTGGCGAGGGCGACGTTCTCATCGTGGTGGATGTCCAGAACGACTTCCTGCCCGGCGGCGCGCTGGCCGTTCCCGACGGCGACGCCGTGATCGCGCCGATCAACCGGCTCTCCAGGGCCTTCCGCCACGTGGTGCTGACCCAGGACTGGCATCCGGCGGGTCACGCCTCCTTCGCGTCGAGCCATCCGGCGAAGGAGCCCTTCGACACGGCGGAGCTGCACTACGGCACCCAGGTGCTGTGGCCGGATCATTGCGTGCAGGGCACGCCGGGGGCCGAGATCTCCCGCGACCTCGACATTCCGCACGCGCAGCTCGTCATCCGCAAAGGCTACAATGGCGGCATCGACAGCTATTCGGGCTTCAAGGAGGCCGACCGGCGGACCTCGACGGGACTGGCCGGCTACCTGACGGAGCGGGGCTTCCGCCGGGTCGTCTGCGCCGGGCTCGCGCTCGATTTCTGCGTCGCCTGGACGGCCCTCGATGCCGCGGAAGCCGGGTTCGAGACCTACCTGATCGAGGATGCCTCCCGGGCCATCGACGCGAACGGGTCGCTCGCGAAGGCGAGGGCGGATCTGGAGGCGGCGGGCGTAAGGATGATCGGGAGCAACCGGATCGTCGGCGCCTGAAACGCTCCCGTCATGGCCGGGCGCGTCCCGGCCATCCCGATACGGTGAAGCTCAGCGGCCTTCGGATCGGGATCACCGGGACGAGCCCGGTGACGGCGTTGAGTTTTGCCGAACCGGCTGCGCCTTGACGCATCGACTTCAGACCGCCGTCCCGTGCAGATCGTACTCGTCGGAAGCCTCGATCCGCACGTTGACGATCTCGCCCGGCTTGAGCGGGGTCTTGGACGCCACGTAGACGGCGCCGTCGATTTCGGGGGCGTCGTACTGGGTGCGGCCGGTCGCCACCGTGGAGCCCTGCTCGTCGATGATGACCGGCAGGGTCCTGCCGACCTTCGACTTCAGGATCTTGGCGCTGACCTTCTGCTGGGTCTGCATGAAGCGGTGCCAGCGCTCCTCCTTCACCTCCGGCGGCACGGCGCCGTCGATGTCGTTGGCGGGCGCGCCCTGGACCGGCTCGTACTGGAAGCAGCCGGCCCGGTCGATCTTGGCGTCCTTCAGCCACTGCATCAGGAAGTCCACGTCCTCCTCGGTTTCGCCCGGGAAGCCGACGATGAAGGTCGACCGGATGGCGAGGTCGGGGCAGATGTCGCGCCACTTGTGGATTCGCTCCAGGGTCTTCTCCTGGTTGCCCGGGCGGCGCATGGATTTCAGGACCCGCGGGGAGGCGTGCTGGAACGGGATGTCGAGATAGGGAAGGATCTTGCCCTCGGCCATCAGCGGGATGACCTCGTCCACGTGCGGGTAGGGGTAGACGTAGTGCATGCGCACCCACATGCCGAGTTCGCCCAGCTCCCTGGCGAGCTCGAAGAACCGCGTGCGGACCTCCCGGTCCTTCCACAGGCTCGGCTGGTACTTGATGTCGAGTCCGTAGGCGCTGGTGTCCTGCGAGATCACCAGGAGTTCCTTGACCCCGGCCCGGGCCAGCTTTTCCGCCTCGCGCAGCACGTCGGCGATCGGGCGGCTGACGAGGTCGCCGCGCAGTTTGGGGATGATGCAGAAGGAGCAGCGGTTGTTGCAGCCCTCCGAGATCTTCAGGTAGGCGTAGTGGCGCGGGGTCAGCTTGACGCCCTGGGGCGGCACGAGGTCGACGAAGGGGTCATGCGCCGGCGGCACCGCCTGGTGCACCGCCGAGACGACGGATTCGTAGGCCTGCGGCCCGGTGATCGCCAGGACGTTCGGGAACTGGTCGCGGATCTGCTCCGGCTCGGCGCCCATGCAGCCGGTCACGATGACCTTGCCGTTCTCCGCCATGGCGTCGCCGATCGCCTCCAGCGACTCGGCCTTGGCGCTGTCGAGGAACCCGCAGGTGTTGACAATCACCACGTCGGCCCCGTCGTGCTCCTTGGTGAGCTGGTAGCCCTGAGCCCGGAGCTGGGTGATGATGCGTTCGGAATCGACCAGGGCCTTCGGGCAGCCTAGGGAAACGAACGAGACTTTCGGCGCGGGAGCATTCATCCGCCACATCCACTTGCTTTAATCGAAACTGACATCCGTGCGGTGTCCCGCCTCGAGCATCGGACCCAAAAGTGCCCTGCACCTTCGCGGTCGATCCGATGCTCGATCCCTTGCGTGGCGCACGCTCGATGCGAATCCACAGCGGAAGGACCTGTCGATCGAGGGCAGGAACACCCGGCACATCCGGCGCCACCGCGCCCGGACCTGCCCGATCTGTCACCTGGATCGATCCAGCGCCTCGCGCAGACGCGTCCCAATCCCGGGAAGCGCGCGACCGAAGACGCGCGTGTGCCTTTACAGCACCGGGTCGGCCTTTACAACATCCGGCTTTGACGCGGGTCCGATCACGCCGGCTCTGTCCATTCGAGCTCCCGCCGGGAAATCTCCCGCACGACCCTGTCGGCGAACAGCTGAAGCTCGGCCTTGTCGCCGCGAGAGAAAGTGCGGGGCTTGGTATCGAGCAGGCACAAGGCCCCGAGGCGGATATCCTTGAGGAAGATCAACGGAGCCCCAGCATAGGATCGAATATGGGGCGCTCCCGTCACGAAGGGGTTGGTCCTGAACCGCTCGTCCGCCAGGGCGTCCTCGACCGCGAAGACCTCGTCGCTCAGGATCGTGTAGTTGCAGAAGGCCACGTCCCGCCGGGTCTCTCCGGTCTCGAGCCCCCGTGCCGCCTTGATGAGCTGACGGGCCCGGTCGATCAGGGTGATGGTGCAGATCGGCACGTCGAAATGGGCGCGGACCTCGTCGCAGATCCCGTCCAGGGCCGGATCCGGCCTCGATGTGAGGGCACCGGTTTCAAGGAGAGCTTGCAGGCGCTCTTCTTCACGAGGACCGGTCGGAAACGGCATGGATCACCTTTCTACGCAAACTCTCAGGCCGAGTGCGGCTCCGCAAAGGTCGGCTCGACCGGACGAACACTCAATGGCAATCCTGCATAATCCAGCTCCACCCTAGAGGTAAGCCCCGATGATGGAATAACATGGCCGCATCATTGTGACCCCCGACAGGCAGCTTCAGGCACCGGGAGCCGGACCGGCGCGAGCGTGACCCAAGGCATCCCTGACCGCATGCCAGGCGGGCTTGCGCCGAAGGCCGCGGTCGTAGAGAAGCGGCCTCTGAGGAGTTCCGTCGGCCCGCGGTCTGAACCCGTTGAGCCAAGTGGAGCCGTCGCTCAGCCCCCAGGTGTTCACGGCGCAGACGCTGCCCTCCGCAAGGACGAGGTCGAGATAGGCCCGGTAGGTGTCGGCCACGATGGAATCGCGCCGCTTCCGGTCTCGGGGGCAGAGATGGTCGGAGACGTCCAGTTCCGTGATCATCACGCTCAGGCCCATTCGCCCGATCTCGCGCAGGAAGGCTTGGAGCTCCGGATGCTCCCGGGGCTGTTCGAGGGCCGTCAGATGCGACTGGATCCCAAGGCCGCCGATGGGCGTGCCTCTGCCAAGCTCCCGCTCGAGGAGACGCAGCATCATCCGCCGCTTCATCTCCGCTTCGCGGCTGTCGTATTCCAATCCCATCTCGTTGAGGACCAGAAGGGCCGCCGGGTCCAGATCGGCCGCCCGGCGGAAGGCCGTCGCAAGGTAGTCGGGGCCCAGGACCTCGAGGAACCGCGAGCGGCGCAGCCCGTCCCCTCGGCCTTGGGAGGGTTCGAGAGGTTCGTTGATCACGTCCCAGGACTTCAGGCGCCCAGCGTAGCGCGCCACGGTCGCTTCGAGATGCCTCAGGGCCGATGCCTTGAAACGGCGGTCCGGGCTCTCGCGACAGGCGGTGGGAACGGCCTCGTGCCACCACAGGGTATGCCCATGAAACGCGAGGCCGTTGTCCGCCGCGAAGTCAACGAGCCTGTCCGCAGCCGAATAGTCGGGCCTGTGAGGATCGGCGCCGATTACATCCCACTTCATCTCGTATTCTGCCGTGATGATGTTGCAATTCTTGAGAATTGCACGTTGAAGCGGTTGCAAGGACAGGTCAGAGGTGCAAAGAGCGGTGCCGAAAAGCAGGTCTCTGTGAACGGCAGCGCTCGACAAGCCGTCCCGACTAAGGCCATGCTGTGTCATCAATTCCTAGTCCGCGAAGAATATCGTCCATCGTGATGTAAACCGGTTGCAGCGACCGCAGATCCCGCCTCATGAAGATCCGCCACACCCTTCTGATATTGACGGCTTTCCTGGGTATCGCCCTGCTGGTGGCAGTTTCGATCCAGATCCGCGCCGAGCTTCTGGATTACCAGACTGCGCAGCGACTCGCGGCATCGAACGGGATTCGAGAGCAGCTTCTTCTCGGAACGGAGGCCTTCACGAATGAGCGGAGCCGGACCTTCGTGGTGCTGCTCGACACGGATCGCCGGAGCGGCGGGACCGGGAGCCTGGAAGAGACCCGGCGCCGGGTCGATGAATTCCTGGGAGCTGCGGAACGGGAGCTGAGGGGCACGACCGGCGTCCTGGGGAGTACCGATGCCGGCTTGGCCGTTCTTGCCCGGATCCGCCAGGAGATCGGGGCGCTCCGAGGGCAGGCCGATGCCTCTCTCACTCCCGCTCAGCCGCATAGGGGCGGCGAGTTCGCGCCGCGCTGGTTCCAGGAAGCGACCCGCCTGATCGGGGAACTGCAATCCTCGCGCCTGACGCTGCTCCAGCAGGAACGGCCGCTGGAGCCGACCCTGCGCGCGGAGGCGAACCTGAGGACCCAGGCCGGAATCCTGAGCGAGAGCATCGCACGCAACCAGGCCCTCATGAGCCGCGCTCTGATGGATCCCGGAAGTGTCGGGGGGCTGGAATTCGACGCCATCAGCCGCAATTCCGGGCGGGCCGGTCTCGCCTGGGAGCTGATCGACGGGCAACTGGGCTCTCCGCTGAGCCCGGCCGTCACGGCGGCGATCAGCGCCACGCGCGAGGATTACACCTCGACCTTCGCTCCACTCCAGCAATCCCTCCTGAATTCCCTGCTGAGCAAGGTGCCGCCCGGAATGGATGCGGGCCAGTGGTACGAGATCACGGAGCATACGCTGGGCAACATTGCCCGCATGCAGCGGGAGCTGCTCGGCAGTTCCCGCGACCGTCTCGAGGCGACGCTTCGCCGGGCCCGCACGTCGGTCCTGCAATGGTCCGGGCTTCTGCTCCTCGGGATCGGGGCGGTGATCGGCAGCGTGCTCGTGGTGCGCCGACGGGTGGTGCAGCCCCTCGAGGCGCTGAGCCAGTCCATGCTGAGGCTCGCCGACAACGACCTCTCCACGCCGCTCCCGCGGCTGATGCGTGCCGACGAGATCGGCGAGATGAACGACGCGCTGCGCGTCTTCAAGGCCAACGCGATCCAGCGTGAGCGGGCGCAGAACGAAAAGCAGGTTCTCCATGCCCGCCTGAGGGAGACCTACCGGCAGCTTCGCAAGGATCTCGAGGCCGCCGCCGTCATTCAGGGCGCCATGCTGCCTCCGGCGTCGGCCATGGGGAACGTGAGCTACCGGGGGCTCTACCGCCCGTCGAGCCTGATCGCCGGCGATACCTACAACGTGCTGCGCCGCAACGACGGTGGGATCGGGTTCTTTCAGGTGGATGTGGCCGGCCATGGGGCGGCCGCGGCTCTCGTGTCCGTCGCCTGTCATCACACCCTGTCCCAGGCGATCCTGACGCGTCCGCAAGGAATGCGCCTGGAGGAGATCGCCGCTCAGATCAACCACGACTGGCCCGAGGATCTTCCGTACTTCACGATGATCCTGGGCGAAATCCATCCCCGGTCCCACCAGGCCAGCATCGTGCAGGCGGGGCACCCGTCGCCGGTAGTGATCCGGTCGGACGGTCTCGTCGAGATGATCGGCGAGGGTGGGTTCCCGATCGGCATGTTCCCGGCCGCCGCTTATGAGCGGCTGGATTTCGAATTCGGGCCGCACGACCGGCTCCTGATCTACTCGGACGGATTGGTGGAGGCCGAAGACCAAGCCGGAGCGCAGTTTTCGGAGGAACGCCTGCGCCGTATCATTCGGGATAATGCCACGGACACGACCCCCGCGCTCCTCGACCGGCTCGATGTCGCGGTGCGGACGTGGCGTGGCTCTGAAACCCTGGACGACGACTTGAGCGTTCTCATGCTGGAGCGCTTGCCTGAAAGGATCCCTGCCGATGCTGTCCACTGATCTTCGAAACAATGTCCTGGTCGTCCGAGTGTCGGAAAAGCGGATCGATGCAAGCCGGGCTCCGGTGTTCAAGGACGAGATCACGAAGTGCATCGATGCCGGCCGGAACCAGATCGTTCTTGATCTGAGCGGCGTCGAGTTCATCGACAGTTCGGGCCTTGGAGCCCTTGTTTCGTGCCTCAAGCGCCTCGGTCCGCGGGGGAGCCTTGCCGTGGCGGGAGCCACGGGGGCCGTCAGCCGGCTCTTCACCCTGACCCGGATGGACAAGGTCTTCACCCTTCATCCGAATGTGGATTCCGCCGTCGAACAGCTTTCTGCCTGATCGGTCGCCGCAAGAGAGCAGGAAGAATCAGGATGGTCGCCTCCATCAGCCTTTCCATCGACAGCGACCTCGACAAGGTCTCCCTCCTGGCGCGCGCCGTGCGGGCCCTGTGCGAGGACTTCCTCGGGCCCGACGATCTGGACGCCGTGGAACTCAGCCTGGTCGAGGCCATCAACAACGTCATCAAGCACGGCTACCACGGAGAAAAGGGCAAGGACGTCCAGGTCGCCGTCGGGCTTCAGGCCGACCGGATCGTGATCGACGTCATCGATCACGCGCCTCCGATGGAGCCCGGTGTGCTGGAGCACGCGTCCGACGATCCATTCACCTTCGACGAGACCGATCTGGCAGAAGTCCCGGAGGGCGGCATGGGGCTGGCCCTCATCCACATGAACATGGACGAGGTCGAGTACGTGTCGAACGAATCCGAGAACCGCCTGCGGATGGTCAAGCGGATTGCCCGTCCCGGGGCGTGAGCGTCAGCTCTTCGCCGAGGCGTTGAGATCCGCGATCCTGTCCTGGAGCGACGGGAACGCGACGGCGGCCGTCCCGAGCGCGGCGTCGACCACCGTGCTGGGCTCACCGCGCCGGCGTTCCATGTCGGCGAGGATCCGTTGCACCCGCGTTAGGCCATCCTCGGGCTTCAGGATGCCGAGCTGCACGGCTGACGAAAGGGTGGACAGAAGCGCCGCACGGCTCGCGGGGCTGTCGGGATCGGCGCCATAAGCTTGTTCCGAGCGCTGGAGATTCGCCCGCACCGCAGCGTCGATGGCGGGCGAGACTGTCGTCGGCGCATGCCTCTGCCGGGACAGTTCCGTGGCGACCCGGCCCTGGATATGCGCCTCGGTGTCGAGGGTTTCGAGATAAATGATGATACCGGTCGAGATCGCCAGCGCGGCGATGAAGGTCAGCTGCCCCCGGGCCTTGAGGAGGCCATCCCTGAAAGTCACCGTTGAGCCTCCGGTACGCTTGGAACGCGATACTGAAACTGGTTGCTGTCCGCATAGCTAGGACGAGGTACCGACATTAGAAGTCCGTCCCCGTCCATGGCAAGGGTTGGGTCGGAGGAGGGTGTGGAGCAACGACGGCTTCTTGACTTACCGGTACGTTGGAACATTCTTGAGCGACCGTACCCGATCAGCGGCGGTTGGAACCCGCCTCCACCCCGTCTCGACCGGAATTCATTCAATCGAAACCTTTCGCGGCAAGGCTCCGGCGTCCCGGCCACCCCGGTCTCCGCGAGAGGCTCGCCCGATCATTCCGGCGTCAGGTAGAAGAAGCAACGATCGATGAACAGTCTGACGTCAGGACCGGCACTCTTCATTCAGCCGCATTACGACGATGTTCCCCTGTCCTGCGGCGGAACCGTCGCTCTTCTGGCCGATCGAGGGCACGAGCCGCGCATGGTGACCGTCTTCGCCGGCGAGCTCGTCGACGAAATGGTCGGCCCGTTCGCCGCCTGGAAGCACGAACGCTGGAAGGTGACGGATGCCGAGCAGGTGCTGGCCGTCCGGCGTGCCGAGGATGCCGATGCCGCCCGCACCCTCGGGGCGCCGGTTCGCTGGCTCGGCATGCCGGACGCCATCTATCGCGGCGATCGCTACAAGTCCGATCACGAGCTGTTCGGCCCGCTGATCGGCGAGGAGCTGGAGTTGGCGATCCATCTGGCCGAAGAGATCCGCCACCTGCCGGAATGGCGTGAGGGGACCCGTGTCTTCGTTCCGCTCGGCGTCGGGTCCCATGTCGACCACCAGCTCGTGTTCGAGGCGGGCCGCCGCCTGGCCGCACAGGGGGCTCAGGTTTTCGCCTACGAGGATTGTCCCTACGCCATCCATAGTCCGGCCGGGGTCGCGGCGCGCCTTGCCGCGCTCGGTGGCGCCGTCGGCGAGCCCGTCCTCGTGCCGATCGGCGACGCCCTCGAGAAGCGTCTCGACGCCATCGCCTGCTACCGATCGCAGGTGCCGGTGATCTTCCGATTCACGGCGGATTTCCGGCGCGCCGTTGCGGAGTTCGCCATCAGGACCGGCGGCGCTTCGGGTCCGGCCGAGCGGTTCTGGCCCGTTCGTCCGCCTGGTTCCCGATGATGGTCGGCGACGTCGAGCACCTGGATCGGGCCGTGGCGTTCCTGCGCGTCCAGGGGCGCCTGGATGCCGCCGCGGCGCCGGACCTCCGGGCTCGCCTGAACGGGGCGATCGCCGATGGGACGACGCAGATCCTCATCGATCTCGCGGACGTGCCGTTCATCGACAGCACCGGCCTCGGCGTTCTGGTGTCCGGCCTCAAGGCCGTCCGCCGGGCCGACGGCGATCTGCGCCTCATCGCTCCCGGTCCCCAGGTGCGCAGGCTCCTGCGCCTGACGACCCTTGACCGGGTGTTCACAATTCTGGAGACCGCCTAAACGCCCGTCGGCAGCGACCCTTCGGTAATGGCCGCCTCGTACTCGGGATCCGGCTGCCAGTACGCCGCCCGAATCACCGGGAGCATGGACAGGGCGTTGCTCAAGCCCCAGAGGGTATTGGCGATCATCGCCCCGAGCGTGTAGCCGTCGCGGCCCGTACCGTAGGAGAACCATCCCCAGATCAGCCCTGCCATGGTGACGATCACGAGACCGATCTGCCATCGGACGAGCCGGCCATAGGTGCCCACCTGGCGGTCCTTGGGCGTCACCGGGAACGAGATCTTCTGGCCTCTCATCACGGCCCAGAGAGCCTGGAGGTTGAGCGGGAACATGGCGAGGTACCAGGCCCGGCCCTTGGCGTTCGAATTTCCCCACATCGCGACGAGCTGCGACAGCTCGTTGAGCAGCAGGAACGGCGCGATGTGCAGGAAGAAGTCGAGCGAGTAGCCGGACACCGGAGCGATGCCCGAGAAGAGGAACACGATGGGCGAGACCAGGAAGATGACGTTCCAGATCGGCGACAGGTACGAATAGAAGGTGGATCCGTACATGAGCTTCTGCGGCAACGTCAGCCCGCGGCGGACCAGCGGGTTGTCGTGGGCCAGGATGTCGAGGGTGCCGCCCGCGTACTTGAAGCGCTGGATGGTCCAGCTGAGGAGGTCGTTCGGGGACAGCATCTTGGACTGGACGACCGGATGGAGGACGGATCTCCATCCGCGCTCCCGGTCGCTGTGGAGCACGATGGAGGTGTAGATGTCCTCCGACACGTGGAACTTGTAGGGCTGGAACTCCTCGTCGAGGGCGCTCTGCCAGCGCATGGCATCGCTGATCGAATCCATGATCGCGGCCTCGCCGGTGAGCTCGCGGGCGGCCTTCTCGTTGCGGCCCGCAGCGGCCGCCACATGATCCGACCATTGCCGCAGCGCCGCCTCCATGACGGCCTCGCGCCGGTGGATCGATCCGGCGCCGCAGCAGAAGCTCGCATTCGCCCAGTTCCGCCGGCGCTGGATGACGTCGAAAAAGAGCTGGGGGTCGTTGGCGAACGGATCCTCGCCGACCTGAACCGCGCCGAAGATCCGCTCGATGCCGCGTCCGATGCCGCGGCCGAAGGCGCCGAGGCGCCGTTCGAGCACCGCCGGCAGGGGCACGCCCGGCGGAATGTCGTAGAACCAGTGGGGGGTCTGGACCCACGCCACCTTGGGATCGCGGAAATAGCCGAGCGTCTCCTCGAGAAAGGTCGGGAAGGGGTGCATGTCGGCATCGCAGATCAGGATGAAATCGCCCGACGTGGCCGACATGGCGTTGCGCAGGTTCCCGGCCTTGAAGCCGACATTGTCGGAGCGGGTGATGTAGTTGACCCCTTCCTCCCGGGCGACGGCCTCCATGGCGGGCCGCTTGCCGTCGTCCAGCACGTGGATCCGGAGGTCGATGGGGTAGGGATAGGTGAGCTTCTTGGATTGCTGCAGGCCCACCCGGACCAGTTCGGGATCCTCGCTGTAGGTGGCCACGAAAACGTCGACCGAGACGGGGCGGTCCGGCATGCCGGGATCGTCGGAGCAGTCGCGGGCCGTCACGGGAAGCGCACCGCGGACCGGCGACTTCGCCGACCAGAGATTGACCGTGAAGAAGACGAGCCCGACGAAGGATCCGGTCTCGGCGATCAGCAGCGGGATCGAGAACCAGAGGGCGTCGTAGTTGATCGACTTCAACCAGCGCCACCCCAGATACCACATGCCGAACACGAGGCTCGCCGTGCAGAGGAACTGCCAGATCGTTTCGTGCAGGGGAGAATAGGGCAGCGGTGTCCAGGGCTTCTGAGTTTGGAAACGCGAGGCGGGGCGGGACAAGAACGGCAACTCCCAGGAAGGATCGACGGGAAAGATCGAGGCAATAACCTCTGGCCAAGGAAGGAAGTTAGGCTATTTCTGAGGAAAGAAACCCATGCAGGTGGCGCAAGTCCACGAAAGGTGATCTTTACCTGCTATAAGGCCAAATTCCAGATACTGATCCGCCCGACCTTAGTTCACGATTCGAGATTCCGAGACGATGTTTCTACGCAGGCTTGCTCTTCATGTGTGTTTCGCAAGCCTGTTGATCCTGTGCGGGGCAGGTCTCGGCCCGTCGCAGGCCTGGGCCCAGTCGGCCGACGAGACGGTGGAGCAGGCCCGCCAAGCGGCCGGCGCCAACGACAACCGCGAGGCCGCGCGTCTCTTCGAACAGGCCATCCTCCTGGCCCCTGAGCGCCGCCGCGAGCTGCTCCTCGAATTTGCCGACCAGGTGACCTATTCCGGCCGTCCGGCCGAGGCCATACCTCTTTACCGGGAGTTTCTCGCCGATCCCGGCCTTGAGGCCGGCATCCGGCAGCGGGCCGAGCGGGGGCTCGCTTTCGCCCTCTTGTGGGGCAGCCGGTTCCAGGAAGCGGTCACCGCCTGGGAGGCGCGCCTGCGCGCCGATCCGGCCAGCGACGAGGCCCGAAAAGCCCTATCCGACGCTTTCGTGGGCGCGGCCCGGCAGGCGGCGGAGCGCAACGAGAACGCCAATGCCGCCCCGCTCTTCGCCCGGGCGATTGAAACGGCTCCCCAGCGGCGCCAGGAGTTGCTGCCGGAATGGGCCGACCAGACCGCCTACGCGGGCCAGCCGGCTCAGGCCGTTCCTCTCTACCGGGAAGCCCTGCGCGATGGCGGCCGCCCGGCGGATCAGCAGCGGCGGCTCAGGCGCGGACTTGCCTTCGCGCTGCTCTGGAGCGGTCAGTTCCCGGCTGCGCTGGGTGCCCTGGAGGAGGCTCTTCGCGAGGCGCCGGACGACGCGCAGCTCCGCCAGGGACTGGCCGATGCCCGCGCCGGTGTGAGCCGTCCGGCGGCGCCGACTGCCCGAACTGCGCCGGCCGCGCCGGCGGCCTCTCCGGCCGATGCGGCGATTGCCTCGGCCCGCGAGGCTGCGGGCCGAGGGGCGAACAAGGAGGCCGCGTCGCTCTTCGAGCGCGCGATCGCGCTCGATCCCTCGAAGCGCAGCCAGATCGGACGGGAATATGCGGACCAGCTCGCCTATTCGGGTGAGCCGGGCCGGGCGGTTCCGGTCTATCGCGACGTTCTGGCCCGTCGGGATCTCGCCCCGGCCGACCGCCGGCAGGTTGATCGGTCGCTGGCCTTCGCCCTGCTGTGGAGCAGCCAGTTCCCGCAAGCCATCGAGGCATGGGGTGCGATCCTGAGAGCGGATCGGGAGGACGCGGAGGCCCGCAAGGCCCTCTCGGACGCCTATGTTGGGGCCGCCCGTCAATCCGCCCAGAAAACGCGAAATGCCGATGCTGCCACGTTCTTCCGGCAGGCTATCGAAGCCGCCCCGCAGCGGCGTCAGGAACTGCTGCCTGAATACGCCGACCAGGTCGCCTATTCGGGCGATCCTGCGCGCGCGGTCCCGCTGTATCGGGAAGCTCTTCGCGACGGGCAGCGCCCGGAGGCCGAGCGCCGGCGTGTCCGGCGCGGGCTGGCCTTCGCCCTGCTCTGGAGCAGTCAGTTCCGGGAAGCGATCTCCGCGTGGCAGAGCATCGTGCGGGAGGATCCGCGTGACGCCGAGGCTCGCAAAGCCTTTTCCGACGCGCTCGTCGGCGCGGGCCGCCAGGCCGCGGGTCAGGCGCGCAGCGCCGAGGCGGTCAATCTGTTCGAGCGCGCCCTGACGGTGATGCCGAGCCGCCGCCGCGAGCTGCTGCGGGAATATGCCGAGCAGGTCCTCTATGCCGGCCAGCCCCTCCGGGCCGTCCCGCTGTTCCAGGAGATCCTGGAGCGGCCCGACCTCACGGCCAAGGAGAAGCGCGACGCGCAGCTCGGGCTTGCCCGTGCGCTCGCCTGGAGCAGCCAGCAGAAACTCGCCATTCCCGTCTTCAGCGAGATCATCGCGTCCGATCCCCGTGACGTGGAAGCCCTGATCGGGCGGGGCAACGCGCTCAACGACATCACCCGTCACCAGGCCGCCCTGGTCGATTTCGAGGCGGTTCTCGTCCTGCAGCCGCAGAACGTGGAGGCGATCCGCGGCGCGGCGACAGCCGAACGATCAATGGGGCTTCCGCGCGCCGCGCTCGCCCGGCTGGAGCCGCTCCTGGCGGGCGGCGACCGCAACCCGGCGACCCTCTTCATCGCCGCCCAGGCGCGCAACGAGATGGGCCGCCCGGATCTGTCCGAGACCTATGCGCGGGCCGTGCTCGCCGTGAAGCCGGGGGACGAGGGTGCTCAGCGCCTGCTCGATCAGCTCTACCTCGAGCGCCGTCCCCTGACCCAGATCGAAACCTGGTATGCAAGGCGCTCCGACGATCTGGCGATCTGGTCCCTGCAGGCCTCGCACGAGCTGACCTTCAATGCCGGCCTGACCAAGTTCGCCCCGCAGACCCGCTTCATGCGTTACAGGGGCGCGGATTTCCCCAGCGTCGACATGTACAGCCTCGGCCTCGCCGGCCGCCACCGGTTCAACGATTATCTGGAATTCAAGACCTCGTTCTTCCTGAACCTGGAGGAGGAGGTTCCGAGCCGGGTCAGCCCGAACGACGAGCAGGACGTGACCTTCACCCACGAGACGACCCTGAGCCTGATTCCCTCCGATCTCCTGCGGTTCGATCTCGATCTGGGGCGGCGCTACGCCGACGAGAACACGCGCTCCATCGTGAACGACATCCTGGCGAATGATTTCGGGTTCTCGGTGGATCTCACGCCCGACAACGCCACCCGGCTCAGCGCGCAGGCAATCTACAGCCAGTACTCGGACGGCAACGAGCGCGTCTGGGGCCAGTTCGAGGCGGCGAAGCGGTTTACGGCCAATCCCTATTTCTGGCTCGGCGCCCGCTACACGGGTTTCGAGTTCAAGGAGGTTCTCGACAACGGATACTGGAACCCGAAGCGCTACCAGTCGCTCGAAGCGACCCTTCAGTTCTTCGGCCCCCTGGCGGACAAGTGGTGGTTCGACATCCAGGCGGCCGCAGGATACGGGTTCAGCGAACCAGGCGAAGCGGGTTTCGTCGCCTATACGTCGGCACGCCTGAACTACGACTTCTCCCCGCAGGCATCCTTCGCCCTTTATACCAATTACCTCATCTCTTATGCCCGCTCGTCCGAGGACGACGGCATCTTCAACCCGGAAGAGGACGACGAGCCGTTCAGCCGCTGGTCCGTCGGCGGTCAGTTGCGCGTGCGGTGGTGACTCGCGGCGCGAAGGTGAGGGATCCGGCAACGTTTCACCAGGCAACGAAGGCTTGCCGGCGCTCCTTGTCTTGATAGGCGGGGAGGGCATCCGGCGAGGTCTCGCGTTGCGCGGACGGGGCTTGGATTGACGGCGAAGTCCGGCGGAAGGATCAGGCCGGTGTCCGACGGCCATGGGTCGTGCGTTCCTGCGGCTGACCAAGCCCGTCTTTCTCGTCGCCGTTGGCGCGACCCTTAGCCGAATGCCTTGCAACGAAACGGAGGCGGGCGAGAGCCCCGCCCGCCTCCCCAATTCATGACTGGCCTCGTCAGACGCCCACTTGCGGAACTTTCTCCGCCATAGGCGTGCTGACGCGATTGCGCGCCGCGCTCCACAGCCGCGACCGTCCACCGCTCAAATGATCGAAGACCGACGGGGCGACCGCGTTGAGCACCCATGCGGCGACGATGGTCAGGGCGACTGAGAGAATCGAGCTTCCGAAGAAGTTGATCAGCAACGTGAAGTCGCTGTGATCGGGAAACATGCGGACGAACCAGGCCTTCATGAACTGATTGAGAGGCCAATGAAGCGCATGCAGGAAGAACGCGATCGCCGCGACCTTTCCGATCATTCGACCCACGTAGGTCGAGACCAGCAGAGGTGCTACGCCCCACAATGCGACGACTCCCAGCAACCGCAGCCCGTCGCTCCAGAGGTTGAGCAAGGCCTCGCGCGCCGGCAGATCATCAGGCACGAAAAGCGGAGCGAGCGTCCGTATGCCGACGAGGACCAGCAATGCCACCAGGGCGATGATCCCGGCTCGCGGAGTGACCATCGTTGCAACCGGCCAGTTGAGGAGCCGCGCCATCGCGCCGATGTAGAAGAAGAAGAGAACATCAGGGCGATGGAAAACGTGCCACGCGTTGAAGTTCAAAAGCCATACCACGCACAGAACTGTGAACCCGGTCCAGGGAGCACGCCTGATGACGAAGGCCAGAATCGGTGAGCACAGGACGGTCAGGAACAGATCCCTCAGAAACCAGAACTGGAAGTTCGCAGGATTCTGAGTCAAGCCGATGAGCGCGTTGATGATGTCCTGCCATCTCAGATGAAAGACGTCATAAGCGAGAATCTTCCCGTAGTTCGGATAGATCGTGAGCACGGTCGCGGCCACTACCAGGGAGATCACGTTCCAGGACATCATGGGGAGGAGCACGGAGCGGGTCCGGCTGCGATAGCGCTTCAGATAGAAGGCCGCCGAGTGATCGACCTCCCGGAAGAACAGATATCCCGAGATCGCGCTCAACAGGGGCACCGAACTCAGAAAGAGGAAATAGAAGTACGAGTTCGTGAACGTCGCGACCGGATGATCGGTTGGGACCAGTCCTTCCCATGGATTGTGGTCATATCCGGGGAATCGACCGTAGTGCAGGAACACAAGTCCGAACACGAGCAGGAATCTCAATATGTCGATTTGCTCGCGTAGGTTTTCGTCCGGGCTCTTCATGTCTGATCCTCCACGATCCATTGCGCGCCGCGATCAAGACATTATGTCATCGACAGCGGCGATTGAGGACGGACCCTTTGCGGCGAACCCTTCACACTACCGTGAATACTCGTCACGTGAACAACGATCCACCGCCGCAGCCGATTTTCACGGCAGGCGGATCTCGACTCGACATGGCAGATCTGGTTCGGCGCACGCGGAACTACCCGGCAAGGGTCGTTCGCCAACACAACGCTCAGGATGTTAGATCCCGCTTTCCGGTGTCACAACCCGCAGGAAAGGGACAGAAGTGGTAGTGCCGTCATGACAAGGCGCCGACGTAAGATTTCGTCGGTAACTCGCCTGGGTTACGGCACGCCCGATCGTCGAGCGGATTGCTTCCATGGCACGCCGTGCGCGGCGCCTCGACTCAAATGATCATGAAATCCTTGTGAGTGAGCTTGAGGTTTTTGCCGAGCTTTGCGAACTCGACGGCGGCCTTGCTGC